>JANQKX010000042.1 GCA_028280915.1 Kiloniellaceae bacterium | reverse complement strand
CGATATTCACATGGGCGACTGGGGCCTGCCCATGGGCATGCTGATCACCGAGATCAAGCGGACCCAGCCCGACCTGCCTTATTTTGATGAAGGCTTTAGCGGCCCCTACCCGTCACAAAGCCCGGTTTCCATCGACGACCTGGAACGCCTCTACCCCCAGGCGGCCGGCCGCTGCAAGGAAAACCCGGACGACCTGGAAGAGGCCCGCAAGGCCACGGCCGAACTGCAGGCGGGCCGGCCCGGCTACATGGCCCTGTGGCAGCACTTCTTCGATGTCTCGGTGGCGGCCATGGCGCCGGTTTTTGATCAGCTCAACGTGCACTTCGACCTGTGGTACGGCGAGGCCATCGTCAACGATCTGATCCCGCCCATGGTGCAGGCCATGCAGGATGCGGGCATCAGTCAGGAAAGCGACGGGGCGCTCATCGTGCCCGTGGCCCGGGACGACGACAAGACCGAGATGCCGCCGCTGATCCTGGTGAAAAGCGACGGCGCGGTCATGTACGGCACCACCGATCTGGGCACCATCGAGCATCGGCGCCAGAACATCGACCCGGACCTGAGCCTCTACGTGGTGGACCAGCGCCAGCACCTTCATTTCGAGCAGGTGTTCCGCGCCGCCCGCAAGGCCGGGATCGACGGCAAGGCCGAGCTGGAACACATCGGCTTCGGCACCATGAACGGCCCGGACGGCAAGCCCTTCAAGACCCGCTCCGGCGGCGTCATGAAGCTGCAGCAGCTCATCGCCATGGCCAACGAGGCCGCGGACCAGCGCCTGACCGAGGCCGGCCTGGCCCAGGACATCGGCGCGGAAGAGCGTCAGGAAATCGTGCAAATGGTCGCCCTGGCCGCCATCCGCTTCGCCGATCTCAGCAATCACCGCCTGTCCAATTATATCTTTGATCTGGACCGCTTCACCCGCTTCGAGGGCAAGACCGGGCCTTACCTGCTCTACGCCGCCGTGCGCATGAAATCCCTGCTGCGCAAGGCGGGGGAAAAGGGCCTCAAGCCAGGTCCCCTGACCCCGCCCGGCGACGTGGAGCGGGATCTCATGCTCACCTTGGCCCGCCTGCCCGAGCCCATGGCCACGGCCTATGAGCGCCGGGCGCCCAACGAGCTCTGCGACTTCGCCTTTTCCCTGGCCCAGGACTTCAGCCGCTTCTACCAGAACTGCCACATCCTGAACGAAACGGACAAGGCCCTGCAGGCCGCCCGCCTGGGGCTGGTGGACGTCACCCTGAAGGAATTGCTGCTGGTGCTCTCAATCCTTGGAATCAAGGTTCCGGAGCGCATGTAAGGGGTGCTCGGGCGGGGCCGCTTGCTCGGGCAACGGCGGCGCGGCCTGACTTTCTTCTTGCTTGCCAGACTCTACATTCTGGGCGGGCTCTTCTTTCTTGGCCGATTCTGATTTCTTCATAGCTTCTGCGGGGTACTTCTTTTTGACCCGCAGGAAGGACCAAGACGCCAAGGGAATGGAGACCAGATAGACCAGCCCCGCCGCCGACAAGGTGACCCAGGGGGTGCTGACCAAAAAGGCCAAAACCGCCCCCACGCCAATGAGGACAAAGCCGGCGTGCTGGCGTTTGACCTTCACTTTTTTGGCTGAAAAAGTCGGCAGGCGGCTGATCATCAAACCGGCCACCAAAAGCATGATCAAGCCGGTGACCGGCGCCGAGCGGAAAAAGTCATCGCCGAAAACAAAGGCGAGCGCCATGGGCAAGAGGACCAGGCCCGCGCCCGCCGGTGCCGGTACGCCGGTGAAGAACTTGCCCGCCCAGGGCGGCGGGTTTTCATCGCTCAGCGCGGTGTTGAAGCGGGCCAGACGCAGGGCACAACACATGGCAAAGACCAAACACAAGGCCCAGCCGGTACCGCCCGCGTCGCCCAAACTCCACAGGTAAACGATGACCGCCGGCGCCACGCCGAAATTGATCACGTCGGAGAGGGAATCCAGCTGGGCGCCGAACTCGCTCGCCGCCTTCATCATGCGCGCCAAGCGGCCATCCACCGCGTCCAGGAACATGGCCACCACGATCAGGCCCACCGCCATTTCCCAGCGGTCCTGCAGAGCCATGCGGACCCCCGTCAGCCCGGCGCAGACCGCCAGCAGGGTAACGGCGTTGGGCAACAGCCGGTTGACGGAAAGTCCGCGGCGAAATCGTGGTCTGAGCTTGGGCATCTTTTTCCTTCTCTCCCCTCGCCCCATGATCCGGACGGCCTATCGCACCACGCCGGGGCGCGCCCCTTCGTTGGAAGTCAAATCGGCGATCACCGTTTCACCGGCCACCATGCGCTGGCCCGGCGCCACCAGGGGAGCGATTCCATCGGGCAGGTAAACGTCCATGCGGCTGCCGAAACGGATCAGGCCAAAGACCTCGCCCGTTTTCACCTCAATCCCCGGCGTCACCTCGCATTTAATGCGCCGGGCCACCAGGCCGGCGATCTGCACAAAGCCGATCTCAGGGCCGGACTGAGTCGCCACTTTCAAGGACATTCGCTCGTTCAGCTCCGACGCCTTGTCCAGCGCCGCGTTCAAAAAGGCGCCGGGGCGATAGTTCACCAGGCTAATCCGACCGCCGATGGGCACCCGGTTCACGTGCACGTCAAAGACGTTCAGGAAAATTGAAATACGCGTCAAGGGCTGATCGCCCAGTTCCAGCTCTTCCGGCGGCACGGCCGCTTCGATGGCCTGAAGCTTGCCGTCGGCGGGGCTGACCAGCAGGCCGTCCCGCTGGGGCACGACCCGAGGCGGATCGCGGAAGAAATAGGTACAAAAAAGCGCCAGCAGAATGCCGAGCCAAAACAAAAAGGAAGAAAGCAGGCCAAGCACCAGCGCGATCACCAAAGCGGCCCCAATGAAAGGCCAGCCCGCCCGGTTGATGGGAATTAAGATACTATCGAACATAAAGCCGTCACCACTTCCATATCATCCGGCGCTCGGAACCATCGTCCCGCCGCCCCATGGATCTGTTTCAGCGGCTTTCATGCCCTGTCATGGAACCCTTTGCAAGAATTCCAGGTCGCCATGGCAAAGAGTCTTCGGCAGAAGAGCCGCCCAAGCAGCTGTCAAACAAGTGAAAACCTAAACCGGCAGGCGCAAGTCCGATTCCCGGCTCGGGGCCTATTCAACGCGGGGAATGGTGAAAATCTGCCCGGGATAGATCAGGTCCGGGTCGCGGATCTGTTCCCGATTCGCCTCGAAGATCACGCTATAGAGCACGCCCTTGCCGTAGCTGCGCCGCGAGATGCGCCACAGGGAGTTGCCGGGCTGGACCACGAACTGGGCGATATCCAAGGCCTCCGGCACGGATTCCGGCTTGGCATAGGGGGTCTCGACCCGGGCCAGCACCTTGCCGTTTTCATCCACCTGATCGATGCGCAGGACATGCAGCCCCGGCTCCAGGTGATTGCCCAAGTCCACCCGCCAGCGGCCGTCCTCGCCCACGGTGACATGGGCCACCACTTTGTTGTCCAAATAGACGATGATCTGTGCGCCCGGCGGCGCTTGACCGGCGACGATGGAGCCGCCCTCGGTGTTGTAGTCGATGCTCTCCAACACCAAACCGTCTTCGCGAATGCCGTCGTTTTCCTGCCGCAGGTTCGCGCCCTGCAGGACCTTGCTGGGCGTGTCCTGCTCTTCCGACATGAGCACGACCAAGGGCTGCTTGTCGCCCTCGGCCTGATGGACGATTTCCTTTTCGCCGCTGGTCAGGTCGTCCTCGGGCAAGGCGGCGATCTGCTCTCCGGCAGAGGCCGCGGCGTCCACCACCGGGTCCTCCGGTGTCAGGGACTTGTCGCCCAAGGCGTCCGACGCGTATTGGATTTCCGGCACGACAATGACCGCCACCTGTTCGGAGCGGGTCTCCGTGCCGTCGGGCGCAACCGCCACCAGGCTCAGGGCATGGTTGCCGGGGGCCAACATATCGCCGGGCAACAAGACCCAAGCCCCGGTAGCATCGGCGGTGGTTTCCCCGATCATGCGGTCCCCGTCATAAACCCGGACGATACTGAAGGGCGCCGCCTGGCCGGCGATAACCGCCTCGCCCGTCTTTTCCACCCGGACGATGTCAAACGACGGCGCGATCTTCGGCGCGGCCGAGGTCTGTTCATCCGCATCGTCGGGCAAGGCGGCAAGCTGCTCTTGTTGAGTACCGCTCTGCGCGCCCGCGGCCGCCGATTCCGGTTCGGACGGCGCCCCCTGGTCAGCGGTGCCGAGATCGGCGGTCTCTTGACCGGTCGTCGCTTGGTCAGCCGCCTCTGGATCAGCCGCGGCGGTGTTATCATCGCCGCTCCCGGATTGCCCGCCGGAAGCCATCTCCTCAGCGGCGCTGTCCGAAGCGGTGTCGGTGTCTTCCTGAGCGGCCGTCTGGACCGCCACCGACGCGCCGGCCCCCTCA
>JANQKX010000018.1 GCA_028280915.1 Kiloniellaceae bacterium | reverse complement strand
GCTCATGACGGGCCGCTTCCAGCTCCATGGCGTCTTCTTCGTCTTCATCGCGCATGCCGGCCACGTCCTTGTGGCGGAATAGCGCGTTATCGTCGAAGTTCATCTTGGCGTCCAAGGCGATGATGTTGCCGTCGCCCGTCACCACCAAGGGGTTGATCTCCACGATCGAGGCGTCCAGGGCGCAAAACGCCTTGTACATGGCAGCGACGAACTTGACCGCCGTGCCCACCTGCTTGCCCTTGAGGCCCAGGCCGAAGGCCAGCTCCCGGCCGTGATAGGGCATGAAGCCGATGGCCGGATCGATGGCCACCTTGATGATCTTCTCCGGCGTGGCGGCGGCCACCTCCTCCATTTCCATGCCGCCTTCGGTGGAGGCCATCACGGTGATGCGGCTGCTGGCCCGGTCCACCAGCATGCCCAGATAGAGTTCCCGGGCGATGTCGCAGCCTTCTTCGATATAGAGGCGCTTGACTTCCTTGCCGGTGGCGCCGGTCTGCTTGGTGATCAACACGTGCCCCAGCATCCCGCGGGCGTTCTCGCGCACCTCGTCCAGGGACTTGCAGACCCGGACGCCGCCCGGCCCATCCGGGTCGTCCTTGAAGCGCCCGGCCCCCCGGCCGCCGGCGTGGATCTGGGATTTCACCACCCAGATCGGCCCACCCAGTTCACGGGCGGCGTTTTCCACCTCTTCCTGATTGAAGGCGACGATGCCGCGGGGTACCGCGACACCATAGTTCGAAAGCAGGTTTTTAGCCTGATACTCATGTATATTCATTGACGATCAATCTCGCTCTTTTTTTTCAGTAATAGTGCACCAATCACGGATATTTTAAGCCCCCGGATCACATCTGCCCAGATTTTCTCACAGACTTTGTTCCCAGACCTTCCTTCAAGCCGTCCGTTGCGGTTCTTGATCCTTTTTTTTTGCGTGCTTTTCCCCGCGGCGCACTGTCAAGGGTTAGCTTAACACCTTGATGACGGTGCGCAACCGGCCAAACGCATATTGCCATGTGCCACTTGGTTTTGAGAACACGTGGTTTCGAGAACACTTGGTTAGAAAGCTGATGGGACGCGGAACCTCATGCCGCCCCGGCTTTTTTGCGCCCGCGGCCGCCGCCCCGGCGCTTGACCGGGGCCGGTCCGCCATAGCCCAGCTTCTTGCACGCCTCGACCAAGCCTTCCACCGAGGCCACGGAAGCCGCCAGCATCTTCTTCTCGCCCGCGTTGAGCTGAAGCTCCACGATGCGCTCCACGCCGCCGGCGCCGATCACCACCGGCACGCCCACGTAGAGGTCCTTGACCCCATAGGGCCCGTCGATATGGGCCGCGCAGGGCAGCACCCGCTTTTTATCCTTCAGGTAGGATTCGGCCATGGCGATCGCCGAGCTGGCCGGGGCGTAAAAGGCCGAGCCGGTCTTCAGCAGCCCCACGATTTCGGCGCCGCCGTTGCGGGTGCGCTTGACGATCTCGTTCATCCGCTCCTTGCTGATCCAGCCCATTTTCACCAGCTCGGGCAGGGCGATGCCCGCGACCGTGGAATGGCGCACCATGGGCACCATGGAATCCCCGTGGCCGCCCAGCACGAAGGCCGAGACATCCTCGACCGAGACCCCCATCTCCTCGGCCAGGAAATAGCGGAAGCGGGCGGAATCCAAAACCCCGGCCATGCCCACCACCTTGTTGGCCGGCAAGCCGGACGCCTTTTGCAACACCCAGACCATGGCGTCCAGGGGGTTGGTGATGCAGATGACAAAGGCCTTGGGGCAATTCTTGCGGATGCCCTCGCCCACCGACACCATGACCTTGGCGTTCACTTCCAGCAAATCGTCCCGGCTCATGCCCGGGCGGCGGGGAATGCCGGCGGTGACGATGACCACGTCCGCGCCCTTGATGGCGCTATACTTGCTGGCCCCCGCCAGCTTGGCGTCAAAACCTTCCACCGGCGAGGACTGGGCGATGTCCAGGGCCTTGCCGTCGGGCACGCCGTCCACGATATCGAACAGCACCACATCCCCCAGCTCCTTGATCCCGGCCAGCAAGGCCAGGGTGCCGCCGATATTACCGGCGCCGATGAGTGCGATTTTCTTGCGTGCCATGGTAGGATGTCTCCCCTCTTCAATAATCTGGCGAAAGCGCCGAATGGCTGCCGCCGCGAAGTTGACTGTTTCCTAGCGCGTTTCACCCCGATGGGCAAGGTGACCCCAAATGAAAAGCGCTTTCTTCTCTTCAAGATACCGGCTTGCCCTCAAGATACCGGTTGCGCCCCATGCAACGCCAAATATTCGCTGGAGCGCATTTCTTGCAGCCGGCTGACCGTGCGCTCGAACTCGAAGGCCCCGTCGCCGGCCACGTAGAGGCGTTCGGGCGGCGCATCGGCCGAGATGATCACCCGGGCTTTTTTTTCGTACAACGCATCGATCAGGGTGATGAAACGCCGGGCCGCGTCCCGCTGGTCCGAGCCGAGCTTGGGCACGTCGGAGAGGATCACCGTGTGATAGCGCTCGGCGATGGCGAGAAAGTCGCCGGCCCCCAAGGGCGCCTCGCAGAGTTCGGCGAAGCTGAAGCGGGCGACCCCGCGTCCGGCCGCCTGGGTGGTGATGTCCCGGCCCTTGAATTGAATGGTATCCGGCCCCACCAGCGCCCCTTCGGTCAACTGGTGGAAGCTGTCGTCCAGGGCCCGGCTGGCCGCGGGGCCCAGGGGCGCGTGGTAGACGGGCAGGTTCTTCAGCCGCGACAGGCGGTAGTCCACCCCTGAATCCAGCATGAGCACGTCCAGCCGGTCCTTCAGAAGATCGATGAATGGCAGGAAGCGGTC
>JANQKX010000010.1 GCA_028280915.1 Kiloniellaceae bacterium | reverse complement strand
CCCTGATCAAGGCCATGGCCAAGGTGCAGTCCCAGTCCACCTCCAACCCCTCGTCGGTAAGTCAGGCCGCGGCCGTGGAGGCCTTGAACGGCCCGCAGGATTTCATCCCCGAGCACAACAAGGTGTTCGCGGCCCGCCGGGACATGGTGGTGGAAATGCTCAACGCCTGCCCGGGCCTGCATTGCCCCAAACCGGAAGGGGCCTTTTATGTTTATCCGTCCTGCGCCGGCGCCATCGGAAAGCGCACGCCCGAGGGCAAGGAGATCGCCACCGACGAGGATTTCGTGACCTATCTGCTGGAGTCCGCCGGCGTGGCCGTGGTGCAGGGCGAGGCCTTTGGCCTGTCGCCCCATTTCCGGGTGTCCTACGCCACCTCGACCGAGGCCTTGGAAGATGCTTGCAACCGCATCAAGCGGGCCTGCGAGGCGCTGAGTTAGGAAAAGGAGCGCAACTGCCATGCGGGTCTTGATCGTGGGTGCCGGCGGGGTCGGCGGCTATTTCGGGGCCCGCTTGGCGGCTGCCGGCAACGACGTCACCTTTGCCGTGCGCGGCCGGCAGCGGGCGGCTATGGCGGAGGGCGGGCTGAGTGTCCGCTCTCGCCTGGGCGATCTCAACCTGGCCAATCCCAGGCTGTTCGATCCGGCCGACGGCGGCCCGGCGCCCGATGGCGTGCTGATCTGCACCAAGCTGTGGGATCTGCCCGGTGCCCTGGAATTGATCGCGCCGGTCCTCTCGGCGGACAGCTTCGTCGTGCCCCTGCAAAACGGGGTGGAGTCGGAACAGGTGGCCAGCGACGCCCTCGGCCCGGCACGAGTGCTGGGCGGCGTGGCTTACATCGCCGCGGAGATCGAGGCGCCCGGCGTGATCCGCCACACGGGCAAGGGGGCACGCCTGGCCTTCGGGGAATTGGATGGCGGCGAGAGCCCGCGCCTGGCCGCCTTGGTGAGCGCCTGCCAAGAGGCCGGCATCGACGTGAAGCTGTCCAGGAACATTCAAAAGGATATCTGGACCAAGTTTGTCATGCTGACCGCCTTGTCGGGCGCGACCGCGTCCTGCCGGGCGCCCATCGGACAAGTGTTGGCCAGTCCCGAAGGCCGCCGGTTGCATCATGACCTGGTGCACGAAACGGCCGCCGTGGCCCGGGCCAAGGGCATCCCCCTGCCGCCGGAAAGCGAAGCGCGTAGCATCCAGCAGACCGAAGGCCTGCCGGCGGAAATGAAGGCCTCCATGCTGATCGACCTGGAACGGGGCAATCGCCTGGAACTGCCGTGGCTGAGCGGCACCGTGGCCCGCCTGGGCCGGGAACTGGGCATCGACTGCCCGGCCCATGCCCGGGTGGTGGAGGTGCTTCAGCCCTTTGCGGACGGCAAATAAATCGCCCCTTGCTTTGTCACAAAGCAGCGAGTCCCGCTTGGCCTGCGCCGCCCCAATACCTAAATTAAAAGGCAAGGTAGAGACATTGAGCAACGAATACCAAGGAGCGGGTGAAGATGGAAAAGGCAACTTTCGCGGCGGGGTGCTTCTGGGGCGTCGAAGCCACCTTTCGTAAACTGGACGGTGTGACCGAGACCGCGGTGGGCTTTAGCGGCGGCAGCAGCGAAGCGCCGAGTTATGAGGATGTATGCAGCGGCCGCAGCGGCCACGCCGAAGTGGTGCAGGTGACCTTCGATCCGGCGCGGATCTCCTATGAAAAGCTGCTGGAGGTGTTTTTCGATTGCCACGACCCCACCACCATGAACCGGCAGGGCCCGGACATCGGTACCCAATACCGCTCGGCCATCTTTACCCATGATGACGGGCAAAAGGCGGCGGCCGAGAAGGCCAAGGCCGACCAGGATGCCTCGGGCCGGTTCCGCAGCCCGGTCGTGACGGAGATCGAAGGGGCCGGGCCGTTTTACATGGCCGAGGACTATCACCAGCAATATCTGGAAAAGCGCGGCGCCAAGCGGAGCCGCTGGTTTTAGCGCGGTTGCGCCCGCCGGCCTTTTGGTCTCTCCGTAGAGTTCAAGATTTCCCTTAAAAGGGGAAGTTGAGAGTATTTTGCGCCGTTAACCTTGCTTTCTGGTTGAAAACAAGGTCTTCCCGGTCGTCCGCGCCGGATTCCTCGGCGCGGACGGTCACCTCCTTAATTTGTCTTGCAAGAAAATCGGCAGCCGGAGGCAATTTTTGTTGCCAGGCCGTGCCCTTCTTTGGAACCATAGTCCCCCCGTTTCATTTTGGCCCTGTCAGGCAGGAGGGAAAAAGGCAGGCTGACACTGTGATCAACCAGAAACAGCAAGCAACCAGAAACAGCAATCAAAAAAAGGGAGGAGAAGATGAGCGATGGCTCGGCCGCGTCGGCGCGTTGCGCCGTATTTGTAGGACCCTACACCAGTGGTAAAACCACACTCTTGGAGTCCATACTCTATCAAACCGGAAAGATTCACCGCAAAGGCTCGATCCCCGCGGGTAACACGGTGGGGGACCCCTCGCCGGAAGCCCGGCAGCGCCAAATGTCGGTGGAACCCAATTTTGCCGATTGTGAATTTTTGGGCGAGCGCTGGTCGATCATTGATTGCCCGGGCTCCGTGGAACTGAGCCGGGATGCGGAGACCTGCTTGATGGCGGCTGACCTGGCCGTGGTGGTGGCCGCGCCGGAGGTGGAGCGGGCGCTGACCCTGGGGCCCATGTTCAAGTTCCTCGAGGACTACGACATCCCCCACGTGGTCTTTATCAACAAAATGGACAAGGCCGCGGCGCGGGTGAAGGATCTCTTGGAAGCCTTGCAGTCCGTCTCCAACAAGCCCTTGGTCTTGCGGCAGATTCCCATTCGCGACGGGGAGGCCGTCACCGGCTTCGTCGTCCTGGTCAGCGAGCGGGCCTGGAAGTATCAGCCCCACAAGCAATCCGATCTGATCGAAATGCCCGAGACCGTCCTGGACCGGGAAGACGAGGCGCGCCAGGAAATGCTGGAATCCCTGGCCGACTTTGATGACGCGCTGTTGGAGCAGTTGCTCGAGGACAAGGTGCCGGGCACCGAGGATATCTATCAGCAGCTCTCGGAAAACCTGGCGCAGGACAACATCGTGCCCGTGCTTTTCGGCTCGGCCGAACAGGGCCACGGCATCACGCGGCTGTTGAAGGTGCTGCGCCACGAAGGGCCGAGCGTGGATGTGACCGCCGACCGCTTGGGCATCCCGGCGGACGATCAACTGGCGGCCACGGTGGTGAAGACCTTGCACGCCGCGCACACGGGCAAACTGTCGGTCTGCCGGGTCTGGCGCGGCAAGGTCCAGGACGGCCAGACCATCGGCAATGAACGGGTCTCGGGCCTGTTCCACTTGATGGGCGGCGAAAACAAAAAGGCCGGCGAGGCCCTGGCCGGCGATGTGGTAGCCCTGGGCCGCATGGATGAAATCGGCACCGGCGACGTCTTGACGTCCAATGGGCGTGAAGAGACCTCGGAGGCGCTGTGGCCGGAGGTGAAACAGCCGGTCTACGCCATGGCCGTCAGCCCCTTGAACCGGCAAGACGAAGTGAAGCTGACCGGCAGCATCGCCCGACTGATCGAGGAGGACCAAGCCCTCTCCCTGGAGCACAGCCCGGACACCCACCAGATGCTGTTGTGGGGACAAGGGGAAATCCACTTGAAAATCGCCGTGGAACGGCTGAAGAGCAAGTACAACGTGGATGTGGAGGTGGCCCAGCCGGTAACCGCCTATAAGGAAACCATCCGTAAGGGCACGACCCAGCATTCCCGCTTCAAGCGCCAGACCGGGGGCCATGGCCAGTTCGGTGACGTGCAGATCGAAATCCGCCCACTGCCGCGCGGCCAGGGCTTCGAGTTCGTCGACAAGGTGGTCGGCGGCTCGGTGCCGCGGCAATACATCGGCGCGGTGGAAAACGGCACTCGGGAATACTGCGAACGGGGGCCCTTGGGATTTCCCGTGGTGGATGTTTCGGTGACCTTGTTCGACGGGCAGCACCACGCGGTGGATAGCTCGGACCAGGCCTTCCGCATCGCCGGCAAGCTGGCCATGTCCGAGGGTATGCCCAATTGCAACCCGGTGCTGCTGGAGCCCATTTACGAGGTCACCATTTCCGTGCCCAGCGATTTCACCAACAAGATCCACAGCTTGGTGAGTGGCCGCCGGGGGCAGATCCTAGGCTTCGAGATCCGCCCCGGCTGGAAAGGCTGGGACGATCTGAAGTGCACCTTGCCGCAAAACGAGCTGCGGGACTTGATCATCGAACTGCGCTCCCTGACCATTGGCGTGGGCAGCTTTACCCAACGCTTTGATCACCTGCAGGAAATTACCGGCCGTCTGGCCGATCAGGTGGTGCAGGCCCGGCGGCAGGAGATCGAGGACAGCCGCTAGGTCCAATCGGACCCCATAGTTAAAACAAGCGCGGGTTAAAAACAGGCGCGGTTAAAACAGGCAAAGCCGGTAGCAAAAACGGTTAAGGAACGTGTCGGTGGCCAATCGGCCACTGGCACGGGGCCTGTTTTGTGCTAAGCTAGACGCTGATCAGGGGCCGGAATCTTTCCCATCGACGGGGAGAAGATGGCGGGGCCTTCGCGGGAACGTGATTTGCCGTGACCCGGGGCGTTAGCCATTTTTTCCCAAGAGATAGTCTTGGAGGATTCATGCTGATCAAGATTAAGCGGGGCTGGGAGTTGCCGGAGGCGGCCGCCACCCCGGAATGCGTCTATGTGAACCGACGCCAACTGTTGAAAACCATGGCGCTGGGCAGTATTGCCGTCGGCTCCATCGGCTTGTTGGCGGGCTGCGACGAGGCGCCGGCGCCCGAGGCCCAGGCGGCGGCTACGCCTCAACCCGATCCCTCCGCTGACCTGTATCCGGTGCCGCGCAACCCGGCCTATACCATCTCGCGGCCTTTGACCGATGAGAAACTGGCCACCACCTATAACAATTTTTATGAATTCGGGTCGTCCAAGAACATTTGGCAGGCGGCCCAGGCCTTGGAGATCCGCCCCTGGACGGTGGCCATTTCCGGCATGGTGGAACAGCCCATGGAGATCGGGATCGACGATCTTCTGGCGAAAATGCCCCTGGAGGAGCGGCTCTACCGCCATCGCTGCGTGGAGCGCTGGTCCATGACCGTGCCTTGGAGCGGCTTTCCCTTGCGCGCCCTGGTCGAGATGGCGCGCCCCCTGTCGTCGGCCAAGTACTTGAAAATGGTCACTTTCGAGGATTCCAAGATGGCGCCGGGTCAGCGCGCCGCCTGGTATCCCTGGCCCTATGTGGAAGGGCTGACCATGGCCGAGGCCACCAATGAACTTTCCTTCATCGCAACGGGCCTCTATGGCAAGCCCATTCCCCGCCAGAACGGCGCGCCCCTGCGCTTGGCGGTGCCGTGGAAATACGGTTTCAAGTCGGTGAAGTCCATTGTCAGCTTTGAATTCACCGACACCCAGCCGGTGTCGTTCTGGGAGACCATCCTGGGCAACGAATACGGCTTTTGGGCCAATGTGAATCCTGAGGTGCCCCATCCCCGCTGGTCCCAGGCCTATGAGCAGCCCTTGGGCACCGACGAAAAGGTGCCGACCCAAATCTACAATGGCTATGGCTCTTACGTGGCCGATCTTTACAAGGGCATGGAAGATCAGGAACGAACCTTCATGTAATCGTTTGAAAGACCAGAGCGGAAAACCCCGGTGGCTTTGTCGCCGGGGTTTTTTGTTGGGAATCTTTGCCGGCGTTGCGCCGATGGAAAAGGGACAGGTAAAGCGCACTTCACCTTTTGTTGTGTTCCAAGTCAGCCTTTTTCCCAAAAGCTTGATGGCCGTTACAATTTCTTTAAAACAATTTTATCGGCTCCTTAAGGCTCTCTGTCACCTTCCCGGCGCTGGGGCAATTTTGTTTTTTTGCACCAAATGTCGAGAGGAGAGGAAATCGTGATAAATCTATTTCGGACCGTGGCTTCGTCCGTGGCCTTGGCCGCGGTCGTATCTTTTGCCGCGTCGGCCCAGGCGGACGGCGGCAAGCGTTATTACGAGGTGACGGTGAGCAACCTGGCCTATGCACAGCCCATATCGCCGCCAGTTTTGGTGACACATAAATCCGGGCTGTCCCTTTTTAATGTGAACGAGCCCGCCTCGGATGGCCTCGCCGCCATGGCGGAGGACGCGGACAATTCCGGGCTGGTGGCGGACCTCCTGGCCAATCCCAAAACCCGCGCGGTCGTGGTTGGCGAAGGGCCCATCCCGCCGGGCGGTTCGGCGACCTTGGTGATCGAGGCCAGCGCCAAGGCCCGTTTCCTGAGCGCCGTTGGCATGCTGGTGAACACCAACGATGCCTTTTTCGGCCTGCGTCACTATAGCTTGCCGCGCAGCTTTAAGAGCCGCCGTTCGGTACGCAGCCCGGCCTATGATGCGGGCAGCGAGGCGAACAACGAGGATTGCGGTTTCATCCCGGGCCCGGCTTGCGGCAATGCCTTTGTGCGCGATGAAGAGGGCGCCGAGGGCTTCGTGCATATCCATCGCGGGGTTCATGGCGTCGCCGACTTGGCGGCCGAAGTCTACGACTGGCGCAATCCGACCGTTCAGATCAGCATTCGCCGCGTGCGCAAACCCTAAGCCAGGTATAAGGCTCAATTCAACTTAGCGCGTGGCGTCGGTGCCCGGCAGGTTAAGGCCTGCCGGGCACGCTTCGTTGTTCGGCTCGGCACGCGCGGCTTTGAGTTCGGTGTGTTGTCGGGCTATGGTCCGGCGGGCTGCTTAAAAAAGAATGCCCCTAGTCCCGAGTAAGATGATTGGCCACATGCCCATGATCCGATCCCAAGATGCCGCGCCCATCCTCATCGTCGAGGATGATCCCAACATCGCCTCCCTGGTCGCCCGCTACCTTGAGGTCGAGGGCTTTTCCGTGGTCACGGTCCATGACGGTTTGGCGGGCCTGGCGGCGGCCAAGCACAGCCGTCCCCGTTTGATTGTCTTGGATCTCATGCTGCCGGAACTGGACGGCTGGGAAGTGTGCCGGGAGTTGCGCCGCCAATCGGACGTGCCGGTCTTGATGCTGTCGGCGCGGGAGGACGAAACCGACCGCATCGTGGGTTTGTCCCTGGGCGCCGATGACTATGTGGTCAAGCCCTTCAGCCCCCGGGAGTTGGTGGAGCGGGTGAAGGCCATCCTGCGCCGCAGCGAACCGGACAAGGCCCGCGCCCATTTCGGAGAACCATCCACCTCCTTGCAAAGTGGGCCGCTTCGTCTGGAGCCGGATAAGTTTAAGGTGAGCCTGGACGGCAAGCCCGTCGCCTTGACGCCGTCCGAATTCAAGTTGCTGCAGTGCATGATGTCGGCGCCAGGTCGGGTGTTCTCCCGCGCCGATCTGTTGGATCAGCTTTACGACGACGGCCAGGCGGTGGTGGACCGGGTGGTCGACGTGCACATCGGCAAGCTGCGCAAAAAATTGGAGCCGGACCCGACCGCGCCCCGTTTCGTTCAGACCGTCCATGGCATCGGCTACCGTTTCGCCGAAGAGGGGGAAGA
>JANQKX010000699.1 GCA_028280915.1 Kiloniellaceae bacterium | reverse complement strand
GGCCACGAGGTGCAGGGAGAGATCGGCGGGTACGCTGGAGCCGATTATTCCCTGGCTCACCATCCCCTGGCCCATCATCACGGCGACACCGGCAAGTCCCAAAAGGTCACCGCAAAGTCGTCGCGGGGTCATCTTTTCGTCATCGGTCAGGCAGTGGGCCAGGACCACGGTGAAAAGGGGCGTGGTGGCGTTCAGGATCGCCGCCAGGCCGCTGGTGATCTGGGTCTGACCCCAAAAGATCAGGCCGAAGGGCAGCAGGTTGTTGAGCAGGCCCATGATCAAAAAGCTGCCCAGCAAGGGCCGCCAGGCGGCCCAGCCATGCCCCAGGGCCACGGCCACGCTCAACAAGGCGACGGCCCCCACGGCGACCCGGGCGAAGACCAGCACCAGGGGCGGGATCTGGGCCAACGCCACCTCGGCGAAGAAAAACGACCCGCCCCATAGCAGGGACAAAAGGACCAGCAGGCCCCAGATCCGGGGCGACATTTTTTTGGTGGCGGCTTTGGCGACGGGCATGGCGCGGTCCTGAAAAACCCTTGCTTTTCAGGAAAGTTAAGGGCCGCGCCGCGCCTCTACACTCCGGTTCTTGTGGTGCAATTAAAAAATTTCTGGCCTTGGGACCTAAAGGGCCTGGGCCGCGGCCAGCACCTCGTCCACGTGGCCCTTGACCTTGACCTTGCGCCATTCCTGGCGCAGCACGCCCTTCTCGTCGATCAGGAAGGTGGCCCGCTCGATGCCCATGTACTTGCGGCCGTACATGGATTTTTCCACCCAGGTGCCATAGGCCTCGCAGAGGCTGCCGTCCTCGTCGGCGGCCAGGGTGAAGGGCAGCTCGTATTTGGCCTTGAATTTATCGTGCTTGGCCACCGTGTCCTTGGAGACGCCGATCACCGTGGTGTCGATGGCGGAAAAGTCGGGCAGGGCGTCGCGGAAGCCGCAAGCCTCCTTGGTGCAGCCCGGCGTATCGTCCTTGGGATAGAAGTACAAAATGACCTTCTGACCCTTTAGTTTATTTAAACTGATTTCTCCGCCGCCGTCGGTAGGTGCTTTGAAACTTGGTGCTTTTTTGCCGATTTCCGTGCTCATGCTCGCAGGCTCCCCCGGTTGTTTCAGACCTTAATATGGGGGCCAAACCGGGTGGCGTCCAGCCTGGCTCAGCGGAATGACGGGCGGTGGGGAAATCTAGTCCGTATCCACCGAGACATCCCGTTGCAGGGCGGTCACGGTCTCCTCCCCCAGGGCCTGGCCCGGGCGGCCGCAGTAATAGCCGTAGAGCTGTTCACGCCCGGAGCGGTTGAGGCCCCAGAAATGTTCAAAGCCAACGCACTGCACGTTGTCGAAGGAAAAGCGGCGTGACCAGAAGGAGCCCCGGCCGTTGAAGCTGGCCTCCCGGGCTTCGCTATCGCCCGGCTCGAACACGAGGCGATAATCCCGGGCGATGGCCAGCTGACGCACGGCGCTTTCGATGCGTTCCCGTTCCGGAATGTGATAGTTGGGCGCCAGCTTGCGATAGATGGCGACCGCTTGGTCATAGTCCACATCGTCGCTTTTCCAGATGCCCACCTCGGTGGTTTCCTGGTCCAATTCCGAGTGATTGCGGGTAAAGCTGGCCCGGTCGGTGTTTTGCTCCGCCAAGGGAAACTCAAACACCGACTGACCGGGCGAAATCCGCACCCACTCCCCATCGTTTTCCAGGCCGACCTTGCAGGCGCCCAGCAGCCCCAGACTAAAGATCAGTGCAAAGCGAAGCATATTCATCGAGTGGTCACCTAAGTTCTGGACACATCGTGGCACAGTATCTTGGATTTGCCTTTATCGAAGCTTAAAAGCAATGAGGCTTTCTTCCTAACCATCTGAAATTCAATAATTCTCTTCGACTCGCTGCGATGGCCAAACGGTGGGCTTGGGGCCGATTGGCCTGCCGGGTTTCCGACGGCAAAACACAGCCCGGGTGTTTCAATCATTGAACATTGGCCGGGTTTCACGCTAGCTGATGTATCGGCGGGCCGCTCGGCCCTTGGGGATCAAAGTCAAATCGATGGCGGAACGGGGCAGGTTCACACAAGGCCCGATCATGGGGCACATCGCGGTCATGACCTCGACGGCGTCGGTCGGTCTGATGGCGCTGTTTCTGGTGGACCTGGCCGACATGTACTTCCTCAGCCTCTTGGGCGAAGCGGAGTTGGCGGCGGCGGTGGGCTTCGCCGGCTCCATCCTGTTTTTTTCCACTTCGGTCTGCATCGGGATCGCCATCGCCATGGGCGCGCTGGTGTCCCAGTCCATCGGCGCGGGCAAGCGGCCCCGGGCCTTGCGGTCTGTGACCAATGTGTTTGTGTTCGCGGTTCTGGTGACGTCCCCCTTGGCGGTGGGGCTGTGGCTCAGCGTGCCCTGGCTGCTGGACCTCTTGGGGGCCGAGGGCTACACCCACGAGCTGGCCGTCGATTACCTGCGCATCGTGGTGCCCTCCATGCCCGTCTTGGCGCTGGCCATGTGTTGCGGCGGGGCTCTGCGCGGGGTGGGGGACGCCAAGCGCGCCATGTATTCCACCCTGTCGGGCGGCGCGGTGAACGCCATCTTCGACCCGCTTTTGATCTTCGGGCTTTCAATGGGCGTCGAGGGGGCCGCCGTGGCCTCGGTCCTGGGCCGCTTCGCCGTGCTGGCGGTCGGGCTGAACGGGGTGGTGCGCCACCAGGGCCTGCTGCAAAAGCTGCGCTGGAAGGCCTTTTGGCGCCAGCTCACCGCCATTTTGCAGATCGCCGGGCCGGCCATGATGACCAACGTGGCTACCCCGGTGGGCTACGCCTTCGTGACCGCCAGCATCGCCCGCTTCGGCGACGGCGCCATGGCCGGCTACGCGGTGGTGGGGCGCATCATTCCCGTGGCCTTCGGCATCATCTTCGCCCTGTCCGGCGCCGTGGGGCCGATCTTCGGCCAGAACTTCGGCGCCGGCATGCGCGAGCGGGTCCGCCGAACCTTCTGGGATGGACTGATCTTCATGGGCGCCGTGGTGGTGAGCGTTTCGATCATTTTGATTTTGGTTCAGGACTATTTGATAGCGGCGTTTAGCCTGACCGGTGAAGCCGCTGAATTGTTTTCATTTTTTGCTCATTTCATCGCCATCGCCTGGGTTTTCAACGGGGCCCAGTTCGTGGCCAACGCGGCCTTCAACAACCTGCATCATCCAGCCTGGTCCACCTGGTCCAATTGGGCCCGGGCGACCATCGGCACCATTCCCTTCGTCTGGATCGGTGCCCATTGGGGCGGCGCCCCGGGGGTTTTGGCGGGCCAGGCGATTGGCGGATTGGTCATCGGTTTGGTGACCGTGGGGGCGGCCCTGTACCTCCTGGCGAACCTGCCCGATCCCAAGAGCGGCCCCGGCGCCACGGCCCGTTCCTTTCGCGTGCCCTTGTCGCCTTACACGGTCTATCGGGGGTGGGTCGGTATTTTTAGTCGTGACTAAAGCGGGTTAGGAGGCTTTGCCGTGAAAATACTTCAGGTCACCGACTGCCATTTGGTGCCGCCCGGAATCCAGCTTTTGGGCCTCGACCCGCGGGAGCGCCTGGCGGCGGTGATCGCGGACATCAACGTGCACCACCAAGATGCTGATCTTTGTGTGCTCACGGGCGATCTCGCCGATCGGGGTGATCCGCGGGCTTATGCTCAGTTGGTGGAACTTCTCAGCGGCCTGACCCTGCCTTACCGGCTGATCATCGGCAATCACGACAACCGAGACCACTTTCGCGCCGCCTTCCCCGAGGCGCCCTGTGACGACAACGGCTTTATCCAGAGCGTGCTGGACGGCCCGAAGGGGCGCCTCCTGTTCCTGGATACGATGCGGGAGGGAGCCTCGGCGGGAGAGTACTGCCCTAAGCGCCTGAAATGGCTGGCGGACCGCCTGGCCGAGGCGGAAGGGCGGCCGAGCTATATTTTTTTGCATCACCCGCCCTTCGACGTGGGTATCCCGGCCATGGACAACATCCGGCTGACCGAAGAAGGGCCGCTCAGGGAGGTGCTGGCGCGGGCGGGCGATTTGCGCCATTTGTTTTTTGGCCACGTGCACCGGCCCGTCAGCGGCTGGTGGCAGGGCATCTCCTATTCGGCCATCCGGGGCACGGCCCATCAGGTGCCCCTGGTCCTGGAGGAGGGCATGGCGGTGCCCTACAGCCTGACGCCGCCCGCCTATGGAGTGATCTTGATCGGCGACGATCAGGTCACGGTGCACATGAACGACTTCCAAGGCGAAACCCGCCTGCCCATGGACATGATCCGCTATACCCAGGTTCCCTGACCTAGCGGATTCCTTGCGCCGGAATTAGGAGCGGGCTTCGCTCACATCATGGGTGGTTCATCCGGCCCGCAGGGTTGGGGCAGGCGGGCGGCGGCGATCTCGATCATCTCGGTGAAGACCCCGTGCACCCAGTGGGCCGTTTCCACCAGGGTGGCCCGCAGGGTGGCGAAATCGGCCATGTGGGCTTCCTGGGCCAGGGTTTCCTGCAGGCTCTCGGGCAGGGTATCGGCATCGAACGCCGGCCCCACGGTCAGGCGCAGCATGCCCTGAATATGCCGCATCAGCTGCACCGCGTCGATCAAGCGCTGGGCGGTATCCTCGGCGAGGACGCCCGCTTGGGCCAGCTTCGCGAAGGCGGTTTGGGTCGAGGGGTCCAGCACGCTGGGGTGTTCGGCGGCGTGGCGCAATTGCAGGTACTGGGCCAGGAATTCCAGATCCATCAGGCCGCCGCGCAGATACTTGACGCTCCAAATGGATTTGGCCGGATGTTCCTCTTCCACTCGGGCGCGCATGTTGGCCACGTCGGCCAAGAGGCCATCCGGATCCCTCGGGCGGGTCAGAACGGCAGCAATGATGTTCTGGATTTTTTCCACGAAAGCCGGATCGCCCACCACGACTCGGGCGCGGGTGAGGGCCATGTGCTCCCAGGTCCAGGCGCTGTCGTCGTAATAGGCGGCAAAACCGGTGATCGGGGTGGCCATGGGCCCGGCCTTCCCCGCCGGGCGCAGACGCATGTCGATCTCATAGAGGGGGCCCTGGGCGGTTTTGACCGTCACCGCATCGATAAAGCGTTGTGCGAAGCGGCCGAAGTAAGGCCCGGCGTTTAAAGCTTTTTTGCCATCCGATAAGACGTCGTTGGCGGCAGGTTCATAGAGAAACACCAGGTCCAGGTCCGAGGACACACTCATCTCCCGGGCGCCCAGTTTACCGAAGGCGACCACCGCCATGCCGGGCCCGGGAAAACAACCGTGCCGTTTGGCGAACTCGTCCAGCACCTTGGGATAGAGGTTCTGCAAGATCAGGTCGGCAATGTCGCTCAGGGTGCGGCTGGTGTCCCGCAAGCGGGCCTTGTGGCGCAGGATGTGGATGCCCACCTGGAACTGCCGGTCGGCCGCCCAGCGGCGGGTGTTGTCCAGGATCTCCTCATAGTCCCGGGCTTGAGCGAGGGTTTGTTCATACTCCTCGGCCAGTTCCTCCCGGCTCGGCAGGGCTTCGAAGAACTCTCGGGAGAGAACCGATTCCAAAAGGTTCGGGTTGGCGCTCAGACGTTCCGCCAGGGCCGGCGCGTTGCCCAGAATACCGGTCATCAAGCTCAACAGCGAGGGATTGGCGTTGATCATGGAAAAGATCTGCACGCCCGAGGGCAGACGGCTCAGGAACTCGTCGAAACGCAGGAGGCACATGTCCGGGTCGGTGGTCTTGCTGATCTCCTCGAGCAGGGCCGGGATCATCTCGGTGAGCAGCTGGCGGCTGCGGGTGGAGCGGGTGGAGCGGTAGCGTCCCCGGTGCCAATCGCTGACCAGCTTGAAGACCCGATCCGGATTGGCGAAATTCATCTCGGTCAAGGTCTTGGCCGTGGTCGGTTCGATTTCCGGGCCGGTGAAGACCAGATTGCCGGGGCCGGAGAGGTCGGCGGATTCCTCGAAAAGGTGGGCGTAGTGGCGTTCCACCGAATGGAGGTGGGCCAGCAACTCCGCCTCAAAGGCCGCGGTGCTGTCATAGGCCATGAAGGCCGCGATCTTTTCCAGCCCTTCCCCGTCGGTGGGCAGATCATGGGTCTGCTGGTCGTTGACCATCTGCAGACGGTGCTCGAGGCGGCGCAGGAATTTGTAGGCGGCGGTCAGTTGGTCCAGAGCCTCTCGGGTGATGTGCCCCGAGGCGGTCAGGGCCCGCAAGGCGTCGAGGGTGCGGGCCTGCCGCAGGGCCGGCTGGCGTCCGCCCCAGATGAGCTGCTGGGT
>JANQKX010000698.1 GCA_028280915.1 Kiloniellaceae bacterium | reverse complement strand
ACCGGCAAGACCTTCGTTTACATCACCCACTCCCTGGAAGAAGCCATGGTGATGAGCGACCGCATCGGCATCATGCGCGAAGGCGAGGTGGTGCAGGTGGGTGTCCCCAGCGAGATTTATAACCGGCCCAAGAACAAGTTCGTCGCCCAGTTCATGGGCGAGGTGAATACCTTTGCCGTGGAAAAGGTCGGCGACCGCCAGGTGCGGGCCGAGCCGGGCGGCTCCTTTTTCCAGGTGGACCGGGACCTGACCGATTTCACCAAGGGTTTTTTGATCGTTCGGCCCGAGGTCATGAAAATCGGCCCGGCGGCGGAGAGCCTGCCCAATCAGGTGCACGGCACCCTCTTCAACGACTACGCCTTGGGCTCGCGGGTGCAGTACCAGGTGCGCAGCGCTCATTCCGACGACCACTGGCTGGTGGAAAAACTGCAGGACGACCCCTTCACGGGCCAGGCCAACGATCCGGTGACCTTGGGCTGGCGCACCGAAGATTCCATCCTGGTCAGCGAATAGGAAGGGGCGAGACGGAGATGAGCACGGCAAGCCCCGGCGATCGGCAGCGGTGGTACCGCTCCCCCGGCCTTCTGGCCGCGGCGCCGGCGGCGATCTTCCTGCTGATCGGTTTTGCCGGCCCGCTGCTCATGGTGATCGGCTTCAGCTTCATGCCGCCCAAGAGCTTTTCCCTCGCCGAGCCGCCCACCCTGGCCAACTACCAGTCGGTGATCTCCGCCAGCTATTACATTTCCCTGCTGTGGTCCTTGTGGCTCGCCACCTGCACCGTGATCATTCTCTTCGTGGTCTGCTATCCGGTGGCCTACGGCATGGCCAAGCTGTTCGGCAAGTGGGCCAACTTGGTGACGGTGTTGATCGCCATTCCCCTTTTGATCTCAGAGAACATCCGCCTGTTCGGCTGGCTGCTGTTGCTGCTGCAAAACGGAATCCTGGACGGCTCCCTGCGCAGCCTGATCGGCGTGGAGATGCACGGCCTGCTTTACACCTTCCCGGCCATTGTCCTGGGCACGGTTTACGTTTACCTGCCGTTTATGCTGTTTCCCCTGGTGATCGGCATTTCCATGATCCCCGACACCTTGAAGGAAGCGGCCTCGGACATGGGGGCCAGCCGCTGGCAAGTATTTTGGGAAGTGGAACTGCCCCTTTCCATGCCGGGCATCATGATCGGCGGCATTCTCACCTTCATCTTGAGCCTGGGTTCCATGGCGGAATCCAAAATCCTCGGCGGCCAGGCCATCATCACCATTGTGGACGACATCGAATCCGCCTTCACCTTCGCTCAGAACTGGCCCAAGGGTTCGGTGCTCTCGGTGCTGTTGATCGCCCTTTCCGGCCTGATCGTTTTCATGCTTTTCCGGCGGGTCGATCTGGACCGCATCATCGGCCGGCGCTAGGCGACGATCATGACCCAGCAAGCCTCCGCCCGCCTTAGTCGCCGCCTGATCACCGTATGGACCATCTGCGTCCTGATCTTCCTTTACATGCCCATGGTGGCGGTAATCCTGGCGTCCTTTTCCAAGCAGCGCTATTTCCGCTTTCCCATCCAGCGCTGGGATACGGTTTGGTATGAAAAGGCCATGGAATCCCTCTCCGTGCGGGAGCTTTTGTGGACCTCGCTGAGCATCGCCGTGCTGGTCACCCTGTTTTCCGTGGTGCTGGCGTTTTTCGGCGCCCTGGCCTTTGCCCGCTACGACTGGAAGGGGCGCAAGCTCTATCAGCGCTTGGTGCTGCTGCCCATCTTCTTTCCCCAGGCGGTGCTGGGCCTGGCCCTGCTGCTGTGGTTTTCCGCGCTGGGCGTCACCACCTCCTGGCACACCGCGGTCTTTGCCCACATGGTTTGGATCCTGCCCATCGTGATCCTCATCATGTCCATCCAGGCCTACAGCTTCGACCCGGCCCTTGAAGAGGCCGCCTTCGACCTGGGCGCCACCCGCTGGCAGGTGCTGCGCGAGGTCACCCTGCCCATTCTGTCGCCGGGCATCATCTCCGGCGGGATCTTCGCCTTTTTGCTGTCATGGGGCAATTTTCCCCTCTCGCTGTTTTCCACCGGGGCCGATCAGACCGTGCCCGAATGGCTCTATTCCAAGATGGTCTCCGGCTATACGCCCATGGTGCCCACGTTGGGGTCCCTGACCATGTCCGGCGCCGCCCTGATGGTGGCTTTGTGTTACATTACCTGGCTGATCCTGCGGGCCCGCCGGCGCGCGCAGGGCTTGAGCAAAAGCTGATGGCGAAAGGCCAAGATAAACATCAACGACCGTCGCAAAACTGAACCGCTGAGGGAGGACAGATCATGTTATCGTCAATTTCGGGCCGCTCCGTCATCGTCACGGGCGCCAGCAAGGGCATCGGAAAGGGCATCGCGCGGGTCTTCGCCAATCAAGGCGCCAAGGTCCTGGTGGTGGCCCGCAACATGGACGGCGCGCAAGCCTGCGCCGAGGAAATCGGCAACGGCGCCAAGGCCTTCGCTGCCGACGTGGCCTCCTGGGACGATTGCCAAGCCATGGCCCAGGCCGCGGTCGATTCCTTCGGCGGCCTGGATATCCTCTGCGCCAACGCCGGCGTCTACCCCCAAACCAACATCGAAGATATGGACCCGGCCGAGTGGGACCTGGTCATGGGCACCAACCTCAAGGGCAACTTTTTGACCGTCAAAGCCTGCCTGCCCCACTTGAAGCAGTCCGATCAGGGCCGGGTCGTGCTCACATCCTCCATCACCGGGCCGGTCACCGGCTTCCCGGGCTGGAGCCACTATGGCGCCAGCAAGTCCGGCCAGCTGGGCTTCATGCGCACCGCCTGCATCGAATTGGCCAAGTTCGGCATCACCATGAACGCGGTGCTGCCCGGCAACATCATCACCGAGGGCCTGGAAGGCCTGGGCGAGGATTATCTGGGCACCATGGCCGCCTCCATCCCCTTGAAAAAGCTCGGCGTGGTGGAAGACATCGGCAACGCCGCCCTCTTCCTCGCCTCCAAGGAAGCCAACTACATCACCGGCCAGACCATCATCGTGGACGGCGGGCAGATTCTGCCTGAGTCGCTCGAAGCTCTGGAGTAGTCAGGAATCCAAGCTCAGCCTATTGCGCAGGTCGCGCGGCGACTGGCCGGTCCAGCGCCGCACGGCCCGCGAAAAGGCGGAAAGCTCGGAATAGCCCAACAGCAGGGAAATCTCCGAAAAGGGCAGCTGGCGCTGCTTGAGATACATAAAGGTCAGATCCCGGCGGGTGGTCTCCACCAGCTCTTTATAGGCCAGGCCTTCGCTGGCCAGCTCCCGCTGGATCGCCGCCGGGGAAATCTGCAAGCCGTCCGAGACCTTTTTCAGGGTGGGATAGCCCGAGGGCAGGTAGTTGCGCACGAAGGTGCGCACCTGATCGATCAAGGTGACCGGCTTGTCCGAGGTGCTGCCCAGTTGCTCCAAGCAGCTGCGCATCATGGTCATAAGGGTCAGGTCCCGCCCCGGCATGGGCAGATTCAGCACTTCGTCCCGGAAAACCAAGGCGTTGGTGGGCTGGGAGAAATAGACCGGCGCCTGAAAGGCGGTTTCGTGATCATGCCAGTCGGCCGGCTTGGCGTGCTCGAAATAGACCTCTTCCGGCGCCCAGTTGGGGCCGCAGCACTCCCGGATCACGTTCAAGAACATGCCAAGGGACAGCTCGGCGTCCTGCCGGCGCTCCACGATCTCGGGCAAGTGGATTTGATACTCCAGCTGAATCAGGCCATCGCTGCAGCGCCGCGCGCCCATGTGGGAGGATTCCTGGTGCCAATCGAACAAACCGACCAGGTTTTCCAGGGCCGACCCCAGGGTGGGCGAGGAGATGGAGGCATAGCCCCAGAGGCCCAAATCCCGCGGGGCAAACTGGTTGCCGAACCACAAGCCGAAGTTATCGTTCCCGGTTTGCCGGGCCGCTTCTTCAAAAAGGCTGCAAAAGGCCGCGAGGCGCAGTTTGAGGGTTGGCGTCCCGGCCAGTTCCGGCGCGATGCCCGTACGGCCGAAGACCAAATCCACGTCGCCGCCGTTGCTGTTCAGAAAGTCAACGATGCCCGTGGCCGCCGACGCAAGGACGGCGGCCTCGGACTCCGTCCAACCGTTGCTCCCTTTTTCCAACCCGCTGCCGGACTGTATCCCATCCATTGGTCTTAAGCGCACACGCGCTATCCCTGTGATCTCGTGACTAGCATGACACAAGAGTTACGCTTAGATCAAGGCAAGGGGGCATCAGCGGGCGCTGGGCGAGGGGCTTTATGAGGGTAGCGGCCTCCTAGGAGAAGTTTTTCAGGTAAGTACGGCACAAATCCATGCTACCGCGGGTATAGTCCACGCCCATGTCCTGCGCCAATTCGGTTTCCGAGTGGGAGCCGATCCAGGCCACCAGCAGCAGGCGCCGCAACATGACAAAGGTGGGGATTTCCGCCGCGTCGGCCTCGGGCAGGTCCCGGACCCGACGATAACCCTCGACCCAGGACCGGATGAGTTCGGGCACGTGCTCCTCGTGTTCAAAAAACGAAACCGTGGTGGCGCAGTCGTACATGAACCAGGAAAAGCCGCAGTCATCGAAATCGATCACCTTGGTCACCGTTCCGTCGATGAGCAGGTTGGCCAGGCGCATGTCGCAGTGAATCAGGCCAAAGCGCTCCGGCCCCTTGCCGAAGGCCTCGAGGCGCCGACCAATCAAGGCCACCGTCTCGGCGAACAGGGCTTCTGATTCCGGCGTCAGCCCCATGCCGTCGCGCCAGCGGCCCCAATGGGGCCGGTCGCCCAGGGAGGTATCAAAGTCCCAGGTCAAGCGCTCGAAGCCGGCCGGCCGCTGCCAAGCGATGACCTGGCCATGCATGCGCGCCGCGGTTTCGCCCAGGGTCGCGAACCATTCGCCCAGGTTTTCATCGTTTTCCGAGGGCTCGCGCCCCGCCTCCCAGTTGAACAGCACCACGTGGCGGGGGTTGGGCAGCAAGTCGTGATCCACGGTCTGGATCAGGTTCCCGTCCTTGCCGGGGATCGGCACCGGCGTCACCGCCGCCCCGTCGGCAAGCAGGGCCTGACACCAATTCAATTCGGACTGGATGGCGTTCTTGGAGTGATAACCCTCGCGATGGACCCGCAAGGCCCAGCGCTGGCCGTCGCCCGGCCCTTCGACCCGATAGGTGGCGTTTTCCGACAGGTTGATCATCTCCACCGTTAGTCCCGCCGGCAGGTCGTAGTGGCCGATGGCCTTTTCCGCCAAGAGGTGCAGACGGCGCAGTTGCTCATCGTGATCCAGCTCGTCAAAGGTGCTCATGAAGTTGCCTCACCGCTTTTCGCAGATTTACCGGGTAGTGTAGCGCCACCGGAACGGCACCACTTGACAGCAAGGGAGGCACATTTGACAGCCAAGGCGTCCTGGCGCGTCGCCATTTTCCCAAAGCAGGGCATGCACTTGCACCGCGCGCTGTCAAATTCAACCGGCAAACTGTCAAGCAAGCGTCTTACGCCCTAGATAATATGTTACGGCATTAACGAGGTGGACGTGAGCCAGGAAAAGCTAGAGTTCCTCGAACGCTCGAAAGAGTTTTGGAACCCCAACAAAACCCAGTTCTGGCAGGACGCCGGCGTCGATCTGGTGATCGACCGGCGCGAAGGCTATTACCTTTACGATCTGGACGGCCGCCGTCTGATCGACGTGCACCTGAACGGCGGCACTTACAATCTGGGCCACCGCAATCCGGAACTGACCGAGGTGCTGAACGCGGCCACCCAGCACTTCGACATGGGCAACCACCACTTTCCCGCCCTGGCGCGCACCGCCCTGGCCGAGGAGATGGCCGCCTGCACCCCCGGTGATCTGAAGTACACCATCTACGGGGCCGGCGGCGCCGAGGCCACGGAGCTGGCCATCAAGTCGGCCCGCAACGCCATGCAAAAGCGCAAGGTGGTCTCCATCATCAAGGCCTACCACGGCCATTCGGGCCTTTCCGTCAAGGCGGGGGACGCACGTTTTTCCAAGACCTTTTTGTCCGAGGACACCGCCGGCGAGTTCGTCCAGGTGCCCTTCAACGATCTGAACGCCATGGAGGACGCCCTGCGCGGCCGGGACGTGGCCTGCGTGCTCATGGAGACCATCCCGGCGACCTATGGCTTTCCCATGCCCAAGGAAGGCTACCTGCCCGGGGTCAAGGCCCTTTGCGAGCGCTATGACGCCCTCTACGTGGCCGACGAGGTGCAGACCGGGCTGATGCGCACCGGCCCTCTCTGGGCGGTCAACAAGTTCGGCATCGAACCGGACATCATGATCATCGGCAAGGGCATCACCGGCGGCATCTATCCCATTTCCTGCTGCGTGGTGACCGAGCGGGCCGGCAAGTGGCTGAAGTCGGACGGCTTTGCCCACATGTCCACCGCCGGCGGCGCCGAGCTGGGCTGCATCGTGGCGCTGAAGACCCTGCAAATCACCCAGCGGCCGGAGGTGGTCTCCACCGTGCGCTACGCCTCCAATTTCATCCGGGCCGGACTTGAGGAAATCAAGGCGCTCTACAGCGACTTTTTCGTCGGCATCCGGCAAAACGGCCTGGTGATGGGGCTGGAATTCGATCATCCGGAAGGGGCCAAGCCGGTCATGAAGTATCTTTATCAGAACGGCGTCTGGGCGATCTTTTCCACCCTGGACCCCCGGGTCCTGCAGTTCAAGCCGGGTATCCTGATCACCCAAAGCCTGTCGGAGGAGCTGCTGCGCCGGGTCGAGGTGGCCATCGGCCTGGCCCGGCAAGAGGTGCTGGGCAAACCGCAACGGCACAAGAAGGCGGTGTGATGCACGAGACCATCGCCAAGCTGATCAATACAAGGGACAGCGACGCCTCCCTGCGCGCCGCCGCCGACCTGGTTTTGGAGCGGGCGCGCTGGGCGGCCCATACCTTCCTGCGCTATGACCGGGCCCACACACTCGCCATCGCCGACGCGGTCGCCAAGGCGGCCCACGCCAAGGCGGGCACCTATGGGGATTGGGCGGTCAAGGAAACCGGTTTCGGCGTGGCGGCCCACAAAAAACTGAAAAACGAACTGAGCAGTGTGCCCTTGGTGGACCACTACCGGGATTGGAACTTCGTCGATCCCCGCTTGGACGAGGCCACGGGGCTGGTGGAAATCCCCCGGCCCGCCGGCGTGGTCTTTGCCCTGGTGCCCTCCACCAACCCGGTCTCCACCATCTATTTCAAGATCCTATCGTGCCTCATGACCCGCAACGCCATCGTGCTCAGCCCCCATCCGGCGGCGCGGGACTGCTGCATCGACGCGGTAAAAACCCTGGCCGAGGCGGCGGCCGCCGCCGGCGCGCCCGAAGCGGTGATCCAGGTGCTGGAGGAGCCCAACATCCCCCTGATCGAACAGTTCATGAAGTCGGACAAGACCGACGTGATCCTGGCCACGGGCGGTACCGCCATGGTGCGCGCCGCCTATTCCTCGGCCAATCCGGCGATCGGGGTGGGGCCGGGCAACGCGCCGGCCTATGTGGATTCCACCGCCGCCTGGGCCAGGTCGGCGGT
>JANQKX010000649.1 GCA_028280915.1 Kiloniellaceae bacterium | reverse complement strand
TCTTCCCTGCTGAACCGGATTGCCCGGCGGGATGCGGCCATCGTGTCGGAGACGGCCGGCACGACGCGGGACGGGGTGGAAGTGCGCCTGGATCTGGGCGGTTATGCGGTGACCCTGGCCGATACGGCCGGCCTTCGATTGCTGGAGGGGGAGGGGGAAGCGACCGGGTCCCGCCAGATCGAAGCGGAAGGCATGCGGCGCAGCCGCCGCCGGGTGGCGGAGGCGGATCTGACCGTCGCGGTCTTTGATGGCACCGATCTCTCCGAATTGGGCTCCGAGGACCAGGAGATCCTGGATCTTGTGGACGACCGCTGCGTGGTGGTGGTGAACAAGATGGATCTGCTAGGGGATGACTCTCCGGACGTCAATCTGACGGATCTGGGTCCTGCCGCGTCGGTTTTGCCGGTGTCGGCGACGACGGGGGCGGGGATGGATCGCCTGATGGAGATGCTGGAACAACGAGCCGTATCGTTGTGCGGGATTTCCGATGCGGCCCCGGTGTTGACCCGGGTACGGCACCGACAGGCCCTGACCGACTGCCGGGATGCCCTGGTCCGCGCCAAGGACGTGGACTTGCTGGAGTTGAAGGCGGAGGACCTGCGGTTGGCCCAGCGGGCGCTGGGGCGGATCACCGGGCAATGTGACGTGGAAGACCTGCTCGATATTGTCTTTGCCGATTTCTGCATTGGAAAATAGCCCGGAAAACCGGGGTTTTATTGACGGCGCCGGGTTTTCTGCCTATGACAGGCGGGACCTTCGGCGGCCCGCTGGGGCGGATGAACTATCAAAAAGACAAATGGCGTGGCGTGGGGAGCTGGTTGACGGTCCCCACTTTTTGAGGTGCGCGATGGGCAAGATTGACGTGATCGTTGTGGGGGGTGGACACGCGGGCTGCGAGGCGGCCGCCGCGGCGGCCCGGGTCGGTGCGCGGACGCTCCTGATCACCCATAAGATCGAGTCCATCGGGGTGATGTCCTGCAATCCGGCCATCGGCGGTTTGGGCAAGGGCCACCTGGTCAAGGAGATCGATGCCCTGGACGGCCTGATGGGCCGGGCCATCGACCGGGCCGGTATTCAGTTTCGGGTGCTGAACAAAAGCAAGGGTCCGGCGGTGCGGGGCCCCCGCGCCCAGGCCGACCGGGAACTCTACCGCCGTGCCGTGGGGGATTTGCTTAGGGAAACAGACAATTTGACCATCAAGGCCGCCGCGGTGGTGGATTTGATCGTGGACGGCGGCCGCTGCCATGGTGTGGTCACGGCGGCGGGGGAGGAGATCCGGGCCGGCGCGGTAGTTCTGACCACGGGGACCTTTTTGCATGGCGTGATCCATCGGGGCACGGAGCGCATTCCCGCCGGACGGATCGGGGAAGCACCGGCGGTCGGGGTGTCGGAAAGGCTAACCGCCGCGGGCCTGGCCTTGGCGCGGCTGAAAACCGGAACGCCGCCGCGGCTGGATGGCCGGGCCATTGATTATGGCGTTTTGGAAGAGCAGAAGGGCGATCACCCGCCCGAGCCCTTTTCCACCATGACGGCCGGGATCGCACAGCCGCAGATTTCCTGTCACATCACCCATACCAATGAGGCGGTTCACGAGCTGATTGCGGAGAATTTGCACCTGTCGCCCATGTACTCCGGACAAATCGAGTCCGTGGGGCCGCGCTATTGTCCCTCCATCGAGGACAAGGTGGTGCGGTTTCGCGACCGCAGCCGGCACCAAATTTTCCTGGAGCCGGAGGGGTTGGACGACCACACGGTTTATCCCAACGGCATCTCCACCTCCCTGCCGGCGACGGTCCAGGCGGACTTTTTGAAACTCATTCCCGGGTTGGCGAAGACCCAAATCCTCCAGCCGGGATATGCCATCGAATACGACTACGTGGACCCGCGGGAACTGCGCCATTCTCTGGAAGTGCGGAAATTGCCCGGACTTTATCTGGCGGGGCAGATCAACGGCACCACGGGATACGAAGAGGCAGGTGCCCAGGGTTTGATGGCGGGGGTGAACGCGGCGCGGACCGTGGGGGCCGAAAGCGGTGAAGGGGCGGTCGAGATCTGCGTGATCGACCGGGCGACGGGATACGCGGGGGTGATGATTGATGACCTGGTGACCCGGGGCGTGAGCGAGCCCTATCGCATGTTCACCTCCCGGGCCGAATATCGTCTGCATCTGAGGGCGGATAACGCGGATCAGCGGTTGACCGAGTTAGGGGAGGCCTGGGGCGTGGTCGGCGCGGAA
>JANQKX010000617.1 GCA_028280915.1 Kiloniellaceae bacterium | reverse complement strand
GGGATGATCTTGGCGCCTCTTCTGACGTTTTTTTTGAACGGATGGATGCTGGGCTGGGCGAGTGCTCCCTATGATCCTAATTGGGAACGACAGTTTCCATCGCCGATGTACATGCCCGGCCGGCGCCGAACCGGCTCCAGCCCCTCCAGGACCTCGATATCTTTCGCGGAATAGTCGGCAACGGCTTGATCGGCGGGTTTTTGGAAAAGATCGGCCATAAATCTCTATGTCTCTTGATGGGTGATACGCCTTTTTTAGAGGGCGCCGGATTTCCGCGGAGCTTGCTCGTGAAAGGGCTGGCTGTGATGGGCTGCCATGATAGGGTAGTCTACCACGCGCGTAACCACGATATCTAGCGGGAGTTCCCATGAAGAGCAAGGATGACCATCCGCGGGGCGACTTGGCGACCCGAACCCTGGCCATGCCGGCTGATGCCAATCCCGCCGGCGACATTTTCGGCGGCTGGGTCTTGTCCCAAATGGATATCGCCGCCGGGATCACCGCCGGTGAGATCGCCAAAGGGCGGGTGGTGACGGTGGCGATCGATGCCATGACCTTCCACAAGCCGGTGCATGTGGGCGATGTGCTCTGCGTCTATTCTCAGGTCGACCGGATCGGCCGTACCTCCATGTCCATCCATCTGGAGGCCTGGGCCCTACGCGGCCGGATTGGCGAGCGGGAAAAGGTGACCGAGGGAGAATTTACCTTCGTGGCCATCGGCGAAGACGGCCGACCCTGTCAGATCCCCCGTCCCGTAGACGGTGTTGAGTCAAAGGAGTAAGCCGCGCGATGATAAGGAGTAAAACAACGGGCTTCAGGCCTTGTCGCTTGGCCCCCTTTATCCGCCTTGGCCGGTTCGTGGCGCTCAGTCTGTTTCTTTCGACCGCGGGCGCGGCGGCCGGCGAGGTGGAAGTGGTGGATGCCCAAGCGACGCAAGGCGGTGACGGCAGTTGGACCTTTCGGGTCACACTGCTTCACGCGGACACCGGCTGGGATCACTACGCCGATGCCTGGGATGTGCTCACTCCAGATGGTGAGGTGGTGGGCACCCGCGTCCTCCTGCACCCTCACGTGGATGAGCAGCCCTTTACCCGCTCCTTGAGCGGGGTGGTGATCCCCGAGGGAATCACCGAGGTCATCGTGCGCGGGCATGACAGTGTGCACGGCCACGGCGCCGTTACCAAAACCGTCAAACTGACTCCTTAGGACGATGTGTTTCACGCAAAACGAAAGGGGCGCCGACAAACCGCGGCGCCCCTTGTTACCTGACCAGCCAGCTTGCTGGCCCCGGAAGACCTAAACCGAGAAATAGGGCTTAGACCGAGTAATAGAGTTCGAACTCGATGGGGTGGGGGGCATGCTCGAAGGCATAGACCTCTTCCCATTTCAGTTCCAGATAGCCGTCGATCTGCTCCTGGGTGAAGGCGCCGCCGGCCAGGAGGAACTCGTGGTCCCGTTCGGCCGCTTCCACCGACTCGCGCAGGGAGCCGCACACCGTGGGAATGCCTTCCAGCTCCTGGGGCGGCAGGTCATAGAGGTTCTTGTCCATGGCCTCGCCCGGATGCAGGCGGTTCTTGATTCCGTCCAGGCCGGCCAGGACCATGGCGGAGAACGCCAGGTAGGGGTTGCAGGACGGATCGGGGAAGCGCACCTCGACCCGCTTGGCCTTGGGACTGTCGCCATAAGGGATACGGCAAGAGGCCGAGCGGTTGCGGGCTGAATAGGCCAGGAGCACCGGCGCCTCGAACCCCGGGATCAAACGCTTGTAGCTGTTGGTGCTGGGGTTGGTGAAGGCGTTGATGGTCTTGGCGTGCTTGATGATGCCGCCGATGTAATAAAGGCAGGTCTCGGACAGCCCGGCATAACCGTCGCCGGCGAACAGGGGCTGTTCGTTTTTCCAAATGGACTGGTGGGTGTGCATGCCCGAGCCGTTGTCGCCGGCCATGGGCTTGGGCATGAAGGTGGCCGTCTTGCCATAGCTGTGGGCCACGTTGTGGACCACGTACTTATAGATTTGCAGCATGTCCGCGGCCTTGGTCAGGGTCTCGAACTTGATGCCGATTTCGTGCTGGGAGGGGGCCACCTCGTGGTGATGCTTTTCCACGCTCAAGCCCATTTCCTTCATCACGGTGACCATCTCGGCCCGGATGTCGGTGCCGGAATCCACCGGCGGCACGGGGAAGTAGCCGCCCTTGACCGCGGGCCGGTGGCCCAGGTTGCCGCTCTCGAAGGGCGTGCCGGTGTTATAGGGGCCTTCCTCGGAATCCAGGCTGTAGAAGGTGTTGTGGGGATCGGTTTTGTAGCGCACGTCGTCAAAGACGAAGAACTCGGCCTCGGGGCCGCAATAGACCGTGTCGCCGATGCCCGAGGACTGCAGATAGGCCTCGGTGCGCACGGCGGTGGAGCGCGGGTCCCGGTCATAGAGCTGGCCGGTCGAGGGCTCGACGATGTTGCAGAACAGGATCAGCTGGGGCTGGGCGGTGAAGGGGTCCATGACCGCGGTCGACAGATCGGGCTGCAGGATCATGTCGGATTCGTTGATGGCCTTCCAGCCGGCGATGGACGAACCGTCGAACATGATGCCGTCGGTCAACTCGTCCTCGCCCACCGCGTCCACATGCATGGCCAGGTGCTGCCATTTGCCCCGCGGGTCGGTAAAGCGGTAGTCCACGTAGGTGACGTTTTTTTCCTTGATCATCTCGAGGATAGTGTTCGGGTCTGACATTTTTGGGTCCTTAGTTCTTATGGCGTGAAGAGTTCATTCATTTGTTTGAGTTGAGTGAAGGCGCGCCTTTGATGGGCCCTTCACCGCTTGAAACCGATCCCGTGGCCGCTCCCAAAAGGCGGCGCATTAAACGGCATCCTGGCCCCGTTCACCAGTGCGGATTCGCACGGATTCATCGATGGTGCTGACAAAAATTTTGCCGTCGCCGATGCGGCCGGTCTGGGCCGCTTGTTGGATGGCTTCGATGGCCCGCTCGACCAGGCCGGCTTCCAAAACCACCTCGATTTTGACCTTGGGCAGGAAGTCGACCACGTATTCGGCGCCCCGATAAAGTTCTGTATGGCCTTTCTGGCGGCCAAATCCCTTGGCTTCGGTGACGGTAATGCCCTTGATCCCGATGTCGTGCAGGGCTTCTTTCACTTCGTCCAGCTTGAACGGCTTGATGATGGCTTCGATCTTTTTCATGTCTATCTCGTCTGGCTCTCGCGTGTGGTTGCAGAAAACGTCAACGGCAAATCCCCGGCCCGGCGGCTTCGGCGCCCCGGCACCTCGTTTATGGCGCGACGCCTTTTGCGGCCCGACACCATTATTGACCCGACGCCGTTTCTGGCAGCGCCCTTCGGCCCCGAGGGCCTTTGGTCCGCCCTATGCACGAGCTGTGCCAAGGCCAAGCCATCCCGAACACGGCACAACTGGCCGATGCCGCAGCCCTCAGGAGGGCTTGAAGGGCAACCATCTGCCTAATATTTAGGCAGGCGGCTCAAAAAATGATCAACCTTCAGATCGGACGACCGCACCATGTCATGAGCGACGGTTTGTTTTAAAGAGTATAGGACGGAACAGCCAGCCGGGCAGGGCGCGCGCCCGACCCTCGAACCCGACCCTCGAAAACGCGCGATCCGGCGGCCGGTCTCGGTGCCGAAGCCGGGAAATCCGCCGGGGGGAGAAGGGGATACTTGACGGGCCAAAAAAGCGGCGTATAAACAGCCGATCTTCGGCGCCGTTGCCAAGCGCCTGACCGCAATGCCCTTATGGGGCAGGCCACCGATGGGTGGGACGTGCGCGGCAGGGGCCAAGTTGGCGCCGGGCATCGGCAAGATCGCCATGGTGGCTGTAGCTCAGTTGGTCAGAGCATCGGTTTGTGGTACCGAGGGTCGGGGGTTCAAGTCCCCTCAGCCACCCCAATTATCCTCATTTTGAATAAGTTTTGGGCGCACTGCTAAGGGCTGTTTCCTCACGCCCGGGGCAGATAGAGAAAGACTGTGGTGCCTTGGTCCGGGGCGCTTTCCAGGCGGACGGCGCCGCCCGATTGGGTGGTGAAGCCGTAGACCATGGAGAGGCCCAGGCCGCTGCCTTGGCCCACCTCCTTGGTGGTGAAAAAGGGCTCGAAGGCGTTTTCCAGGACCTGGGCGCTCATGCCCTGACCCCGGTCCTTGATGGCCAGTTGCACGTAACTGCCCGGTTTGGCCTGGTGATGAGCGGTGCCGGCGTTCTGGACATGGACGTTGCGGGCTTCGATGGTGAGCAAGCCGCCTTGGGGCATGGCGTCACGGGCATTCACGGCCAGGTTCAATAGGGCGCATTCCAACTGCCCCACGTCCACCTTGCAGTTCCACAGGCCCGGTTCGGCCTTGGTTTCGACGGAAATCGCCTCGCCCAGGCTGTGGCGCACCATGGTGGCAAAGGATTCCAGCGCCTCGGCCACATCCAGGCGCGTCGCTTCCAGGGTCTGGTTGCGGGTATAGGCGAGCAGGCGCTGGGTCAGATCCGCGCTGCGCCGGGCGGCCTTGACGATGGCTTCCAAGTGAGGCTCGTCCTTTGCCGCCGCTTCCATGAGCAGCTCGGCGTTTCCCAAGATGACGGCCAGCATGTTGTTGAACTCGTGGGCGACGCCGCCGGTGAGCCGTCCCAGGGCGTCCATCTTTTGCGTTTCCCGCAGCTTTTGATCCGTGATCACCCGCTCGCTTATGTCTTGAATGGTGCCGCGATAGCCCACCAGGCGGGCGTCTTGGTCGAACATGGGGGCGGCGATTTCCTCCACGTGCAGACAGGTGCCGTCGCCGTGCAGCATGCGGTACCTGAATTCGTAGGGCCGGGGGAAATCGTGGGTCTCTTGATAAAGATCCTGATAGTCCACATGGTCGTCGGGGTGGATCTGAGCCAGATGATGGTGAAGGCCCTCGTCCTCAAGTTTCGTCGCGCTGCCGAAAATGCGCAGGGCCTCGTCGCTGGCTTTGGTGGTGCATTGCCGCTCTTCGTCCCATTCCCAAGAACCGATGCGGGCCACCCG
>JANQKX010000608.1 GCA_028280915.1 Kiloniellaceae bacterium | reverse complement strand
TCCGCCTTGGTGAAATCGGCCTCGTCGAACTTAGCGTTGTCCAGGGTGGCGCCATGCATCACGGCGTTCACGAACTTGGCGCGAAAGCCGCTCACGTCGGTCAGGTTGGCCCCGCTCAGGTCGGAGCGGAAAAAGCTGCCGTCCCGCAGGCGGGCACCTTCCAGATCCACGTCCTTAAGGTCGAGTCCGTCCATGCCGCAACGTTGCCAGTTCACGTTCGGGCTGGGCGGATCGGTGCACGAGGCCTGAGCCGGGAGCCCGCCCAACACACTGGCCAAGGCCAGCAGGAGCCAAAAAAGGCCGCGCCGCCCGCACAGGGCCGCCGGCCCAAAGGCGATTCCGCACCTTGAGGATGGGGGATGCTGGAGGAACCCGCTAACCAACGAACCGAACTGCCCTGCCAAGAAAGTCATTAGCCTTAGTTTTCGATAATTCATCCGACGCGGCAATGCATTTTGTTTGGTTTTTTGTTCTCTGGTTTTTTATTCGGCATTTCCTGCCAACGGCGGCTTTTGGATGCCACGTCCGGCACTGTCAGGCAAGGGCAGATCACCCTGCGCCGCGAAGCGGGCCGCCAGACTTGCGGAAATGTGGGGCGGAAAGGGCGTCACTTTCCGCCGGTCCATGTGCACATGCAGGGAAATGCCCTCCATGGTCGCGGCCTCGAAACCCGCGCCGTCATGGTACATACGGTGGAAAAAACGAAACCGCTTTTCGTCAAAAGAAAGCAATTGCGTGGTCACCCGAATGGGGTCGTCCTGTTTGAGTTCCCGTAGATAAGCCAGATGGATCTCCGCGCCGAAGGTGGTGCACCGCTCCGTTTCCCGGTGCGCATCCCCCAAGCCCAGGGCGTCGAAGAACAAATCCGTCGCGTGGTCAAAGGCCAGCAAATAGTAGGCCACGTTCATGTGCCCATTGTAATCGATCCACGCGGGCAATACCTTGCCCCGGTATTGGTCAAACAGGCCTTTTTCCGCCAAATCCTCTCTCCTTGCCCAGAACTGCCCCGCCTCAGCCAGTGCCTCAGTGTTGCATAACCCCATATAGCTCAAGGCTACCGCTCTGGCCATGCTTCTAAAGCCCCTTCACTTCATCGGCAAACACGCCCCCTTGATGTTGTTTTTCGGGGTGTTCCTCGGGCTGCTCCTGCCTTGGCTGTCGGAACACCTGCGGCCCTTGCTGGCGCCCATGGTCACCCTGATCCTGATGGGGACCCTGCTGCGGATCGATTGGGCGGCGATCCGCGCGACCTTGGGGCGGACCCGCGCCACCTTTGTCACCTTTTGCTGGCTGCAACTGATCTCGCCGGCCGTGACCTGGGCCATCGTCACGCCCTTGGGACTGCCGCCGGCCCTGGCGGCCGGGATCATCCTCATGGCCGCGGCACCGCCGATCCTCAGCGCGGCGGCCATCGCCCTCTTGGTGGGCCTGGACGGCGCCCTGGCCTTGGTGGGCGGCCTGATCAGCACCCTTTTGGCGCCCTTGACCGTGCCGGCCCTGGCGCTCTGGCTCCTGGACCTGGACCTCCATGTCAGCGCCTGGGCCATGATGTCGCGCCTGGCCGTCATCGTCAGTCTCGCGGTCGTCGGCGCCGTCGTGCTGCGCCGCTGGTCCGGCCCCGCGCGCCTGGCGGCGCGGGCCAAGGAAATCGACGGGCTGATCGTGGTCGCCATGCTGGTTTTTGCCGTGGCC
>JANQKX010000559.1 GCA_028280915.1 Kiloniellaceae bacterium | reverse complement strand
CCCGGCAGCAGCTGAAAAACGAGCTGGAAGCCTATCGCCACGAAGGGGCCAAGTCAGAGGCACCCGCGGAAGCGGCCAACGACGAAAACCCGCCAAAATTGGCCGGCGAAAAGGGTTAGGGCGAGAGAACAGGCCGGGCATCCATGCACCGGGGCTGAGTTGGCTCTCGGGGCCCAAAAAAACGCCGGGCCGCCCCCCTGATCCCAAACGCCCTTCTGATCCCAAAAACAGTGACGGCGCCTGCCGTCATCCAGCCGCCGTAACCACGACCGCCGTGGTATCGGGGCGGCAATCTTGCGAGCCCATTTAGGCGGCCCTTTGCAGGGCCCGCGACCGGCACGATCTCACCGGCGAAATCCCGCACCAAGGATACCGGCCATGCCGGCGGGGACACAAACGTCGATCCGTATTTTGTGATTGTCAGCCTAGACCGCGGCATGTAGCTTTTGTTACGCAGAATCAACGAAATATCGTGCGCGACCATCACCTCAAAACAGAACGCCCGGCAAGGCGTCGAAACAGCCATTCCATAGGGAGAAAACCATGCTCACATTCCGCGCCTTACACGCCTGCTCCATAGCCCTTTTGTTAGCCATTGGTGTCGCCGCGACGGCGCCGGCACATGCGGCCGAGGATTGCCCGCGCGGGACGCTTGACGCCCGCTATTGCGATCGCAACGGCGATCTGGTGGCCGACCTGCCCTCGGATCCGGCCGAATGGGTTGATCCCGACACCATTATCTTCTCTTACACGCCGGTCGAGGACCCGGCGGTTTATCAAAAGGTTTGGGCAGGCTTTATCGACCATATGGCCGAGGTGACGGGCAAGGACGTAGTGTTTTTTCCCGTGCAATCCTATGCCGCCCAGTATGAAGCCATGCGCTCGGGCCGCCTTCACGTCGCGGGCGTCAATACCGGCGGCAATCCGGTGGCGGTTAGCTGCGCCGGCTTTGTTCCCTTCGCGATGATGGCATCGGATGACGGGTCCTACGGTTACGAAATGGAGATTATCGTGCCGGCCGACAGCCCCATTCAGAGCCCCACCGATCTGAAGGGAAAGAATCTTGCCTTTACCTCGCCCACGTCAAACTCAGGCTTCAAGGCGCCTTCGGCGATCCTGAAGAGCGAATTCGGATTGGTTGCCGACCAGGATTTCGGCACGGCCTTTTCCGGAAAACACGACAACTCCATTCTCGGCGTCGCCAACAAGGACTACGAGGCTGCCGCGATCGCCAATTCGGTCAAAAAGCGCATGCTCGACCGCGAGGTGATCAAGCCGGAGCAGATCCGAACGGTCTATAAATCGCAGACCTTCCCCACGACCGGCTATGGCCACGCCCACAATCTCCATCCGGTGGTCGCCGCCAAAATAAAGGAAGCGTTCTTCACCTTTCCCTGGGAAGGTTCGGAATTGCAGGCCGAGTTCCAGAAGGAGGGACGTTTCATCTCCATCCACCACAAAAGCGATTGGGACGTGATCCGCAAGATCGATGCGGCGAACGGCGTGACCTACGACTGCAAATAAAGCGTAGCGCCGAAACAAAAGCTGTAGCGATCTGAGGGGGAACGGCGTCGTGCTTCGGTTGGTCGATCTCGTCAAGCAGTACAAGACGGGCGACCGGGCCTTGAAGGGTGTCAATCTTGAGGTGCCGGACGGACAGGTCATGGCCCTTATCGGCCCTTCGGGCGCCGGCAAATCGACGCTGATCCGCTGTGTCAACCGCCTCGTTGAACCGACGTCGGGCCAGATCTTTCTCAATGATCTGGCCCTTAGCGCCCTCGGACAGTCCCAGTTGCGGCGCGCGCGCCGCCGCATGGGCATGATCTTTCAGGAATACGCGCTGGTCGAGCGTTTGACGGTCATGGAAAACGTGCTTTCCGGCCGTCTCGGCTATGTGGGCTTCTGGCGCAGCTACCTGCGTCGCTTCCCGCAGAGTGACATCGATGCGGCGTTCGACCTGCTGGCGCGGGTAGAGCTGGATCACATGGTGGACAAACGCGCCGACGAATTGTCCGGCGGCCAGCGCCAGCGCGTCGGCATATGCCGTGCTTTGATCCAAGATCCGGAACTTTTGCTGGTTGACGAGCCCACGGCGAGCCTTGATCCCAAAACCTCGCGCCAGATCATGCGCCTGATCCGCGAGCTCTGTGCCGAGCGTCGCCTGTCGGCCATCATCAACATCCACGACGTCATGCTGGCGCAGATGTTCGCCGAGCGGATCGTGGGCTTGCGTCTGGGCGAGGTCGTCTATGACGGTCCGCCGGAGGGCCTGACGCCGGAAGTGCTGACCGAAATCTATGGCGAAGAGGATTGGGCGGAGACAATTCGCAAGGTCGACGAAGATAGCGATAACCAAGGTGAAGATGGGGCGGCCGGGGTGGACCACGAGACGCCCAGCCTTGACCGCGACCGCCTGGCCGGCATGACCTAGGGTTCCTCGAATGACCGTTGCAAGGGCATCAAGCAAAGGAACCTCGGGGCCGTGAGCAAAGTCCATACAGCTCCGCGCCGCTGGAGCAAGCCGCCTCTCATCAAAGACAGCCGTTTGCGCTGGTTCTTGGCGCTGGGCGGGGCGGTCTACCTGGCGCTGGCGTTCGGGACAATGGACGTTAACTGGGGCCGCGTGGCCGAGGGTATTCCCCGCGGATTGAATTTCATCGCCGCCTTCTTTCCGCCGGACTTTGTCACCCGGTGGGACGAGATCGTGGATGGCATTTATGAATCCTTGTGGATGACCGTGACCTCCACGGTGGTCGGGATCGCCCTATCCATACCGATCGGTCTCGGCGCGGCCAAAAACCTGGCGCCCCGCTGGGTCTATCTTTTTTGCCGCGGCATTCTGGCGGTCAGCCGATCGTTTCAGGAGATCATTCTCGCCATTTTCTTCGTAAAGCTTTTCGGGTTCGGCCCATTTGCCGGCTTTGTGACCCTGTCGATCGCAACCATCGGCTTTTACGGTAAACTTCTGGCCGAAGATATCGAGGACATGGACCCGGGACAGGCCGAGGCCGTGCGCGCGACGGGCGCCTCCTGGTTTCAATGGTTGAACTACGCGGTTCAGCCCCAGGTGATGCCCCGCATGATTGGGCTTGGTCTCTACCGATTCGATATCAACTTCCGGGAATCCGCCGTGGTGGGCATCGTCGGCGGCGGCGGCATCGGAGCCACGCTGAACACCGCCTTCGACCGCTACGAGTTCGATTCGGCGGCCGCCATCCTGCTTATCATCATTGCCATCGTGATGGCCGTTGAGTACAGCTCCGGCTATGTGCGCAAGTGGGTGCAGTGATGCCGGTTCGCGAAACCCAAGGCCTTAAAACATGGCAACACCGGGAGCGGGGCAAGCAGCTCGCGATCTGGGCCGGCTGGCTGGTCGCGACGATAATCTTCGTTTACTGCTGGCAGCTGATTTCCGACAAGACCACGTGGTTCTTCGTGCTGGACGCCCACCACCAGGCAGCCGATTTGGGCGAACGCATGGTTCCGCCGAAATTCTCGTACATGTCGAAGCTTTGGCAGCCCTTGTGGGATACCATCAACATCGCCACGCTCGGCACCTTGCTGGCCCTTGTGCTCGCCGTCCCCACCGCCTTCTGCGCCGCGCGCAATACGACGCCGAGCCGGACCCTGGTGCGGCCGGTTGCGCTTTTCATCATTGTTTCCTCGCGCTCCATCAATTCGCTCATCTGGGCGCTTATGCTGGTGGCCATCGTCGGTCCGGGGGTCTTCGCCGGGGTGATTGCCATCGGCCTGCGGTCCATCGGATTCTGCGCCAAGCTGCTCTACGAAGCGATTGAGGAAATCGACGAGACCCAAGTAGAGGCGGTAACGGCGACAGGCGCGAGTGGCGCGCAGGTCCTGGCCTATGGCATTGTGCCTCAAATCCTGCCGGCTTTTGCCGGCATTTCCGTTTTTCGCTGGGATATCAATATACGCGAGTCAACGGTCCTGGGATTGGTCGGTGCCGGCGGGATCGGCCTTCAGCTCAATGCCTCGATCTTGAGCCTGGCTTGGACCGAGGTCTCCGTCATTCTCCTTGTCATCATTGCGACGGTCATCCTCAGCGAATGGGTGTCGGCAAAGGTCCGCCACGCCATCATTTAACTCTCTGTCGATCGCAAGTCTTTGTAGTGATTGATCAAGCCGTTGGTGGAGCTGTCGTGGCCGGTCACCGCCCCGCTCTCCGCCAGCTCGGGCAAAATCGCCTTGGCCAGCTGCTTGCCCAGCTCCACGCCCCATTGGTCAAAGGAATTGACCCCCCAAATGGCGCCCTGCACGAAGATCTTGTGCTCATAAAGGGCGATCAGCATGCCCAAGGTTCGCGGGTCCAGGTGCCTGAAGAGGATGGCGTTGCTGGGCCGGTTGCCGGCAAAAACCTTGTGGGGCGCGAGCTGGTCAATTTTCTCTTCGTCCAGGCCGTGGTCCTCGAGCTCCCGGCGGGCTTCTTCTTCGGTCTTGCCGCGCATCAGCGCCTCGGCCTGGGCAAAAAAGTTCGACAGCAAAATGGGGTGATGGCGCGCCAGAAGGGGATCGCCTGTTTCCAAGGGGGGTTCGGCGGCGGCAATAAAGTCCGCCGGCACCAATTCGCTGCCCTGATGGATCAGTTGATAAAAAGCGTGCTGCCCGTTGGTGCCCGCCTCGCCCCACAACACCGGCCCGCTGGCGGTCTTGAGCGGCTCGCCCGCCCGGTTGACCGACTTGCCGTTGCTCTCCATGTCGCACTGCTGAAGGTAGGACGGCAGGTGGCATAAATGCTGATCGTAGGGCAGCACCGCATGGCTGCAGGCGCCGAAAAAGTTGCGGTACCAAATGCCCAAGAGGGCCAGGATCACCGGCATGTTCTTTTCCATGGGCGCGGTGCGGAAATGCTCGTCCATCCGGTGCGCCCCGTCCAGCAGCTCGAAAAAGCGCTCCGCGCCCACCGCCAGGGCAATGGGCAGGCCGATGGCGGACCAGAGGGAATAACGCCCGCCGACCCAGTCCCAGAAGGCGAACATGTTGGCGGGATCGATGCCGAAATCCCTGACCGCGGCCTGGTTGGTGGAAACGGCCACAAAGTGCCGTGACACGGCGGCCGCGTCGCCCAAGCGATCCACCAGCCAAACCCGCGCCGACGCCGCGTTGGCCATGGTCTCCTGGGTGGTAAAGGTCTTGGAGGCAATGATGAAAAGGCACCGGGCCGGGTCCAAGCCGGCCAGGGTATCGGCCAGATGGGCACCGTCCACGTTGGACACAAAATGACTGCGCAAATCGGGCGATTGGTAGGGCTTCAGCGCCTCGCAAACCATTTTAGGGCCCAGGTCCGAGCCGCCGATGCCGATGTTCACCACGTCTTGGATGGGCTGGCCGGTAAAGCCGCGCCAGTCGCCTCCGCGCAGCCGCCGGCTGAAGTCCGCGATCTGGCGGCGCACGGCCTCCACCGCGGGCATGATGTCTTGTCCCGCCAGCTCCAAGGGCTGATCGGCGGGGCGCCGCAGGGCGATATGTAGCACCGCCCGGTCTTCCGTATTGTTGATGGGCTCCCCGGCCAACATGCGGTCGCGCCAGCCCTTCACCCCCGCGTCCCGCGCCAGCTCCATCAGTAGACGAAAGGTCTGCTCGGTGATGCGGTTCTTGGAAAAGTCCAAGAGGAAATCGTCCAGGCAAACGGAAAAGCGGTCAAAGCGGTCCGGATCACCGGCAAAAAGATCGCGCAGGTGCAGCGGCGCGACCTCTTCGTGGTGGGCCAACAGGGCCTTCCAGGCCGGCAGCATATGGGGCGACAGCATCGGGCCTACCTATGGGAAGCTCATGGGGCAATTCAACGGCACAAACACCTAAACCTTGGTTTCAACCAACTATCATTGAAGGTGTTTATAACAGGCAAATGTTTGGGGTTAACGCAAAAATCAACCCGCCGGCCCGCACGGAACGCCAAAACACCTGCCCCCGCCCGGCATAAGTTACCGCGCTCGGGGCGGCGGACGTGATCAAAGGGGGAAGACCGGGTTAAAGGGGAAGACCGGGCAAGCGGCCGTAACCGGAAACCGGTTCTTGGCAGCCGGCCTGGCGCAAGCTGTGCCAGAACATGGCTTGATTGGAGGTCACCACCGGCTTGCCCAGGGACTCCTCGATTCGGGCCACCACATCGACCGACCGAATGGCAGTGCAAGAAATAAAAAGCGCCTCGGCCTCAGGCCGGTCGGCCTGTAAGGCGGCATCATGGATGGCCTCCGGCGGAATGCGGGCCATGTCGTTGTCGTCTTCCATCTGGAAAGCGGTGAAGGCGGCGATTTCAAGGCCGGAGGATTCCAAGACCGCCGCCATGGGGCGGTTCACGTCGTCGATGTAGGGTGTCAGCACGGCGATCCGCCGGGCACCCAGGACCTTTAGCGCCGCCTGCGCCGCGGTCAGGGGCGTGACCACGGGAATGCCGGGGCGGGCCTCGCGGATAGCCCCGGCCACCCCGTCATAGCCGATGGCCACCGTGGCCGAGGTGCAGCTATAGGCCACCACATCCAGCCGGCCCTCGGGAATAAGGAGGTCGGCCGAGTCGCCCAATAACGGGGACATTTTCCGCAGGTTCTCGATGGTCACGGGATTGATGTTGCGCACGCGGCTGGTATAGATTGCCACGTCATCCGCCGTGCCATCCATACCCGCGCGCATGTTCATGAAGTCCCGTTCGGTAGCATAGTCCGACCCCAAGACGACCAGGCCGATCCGATAGCGCCCCGGCCCACCGTCCAACCGCACCGTTCCGGTGACGGGGTCACTGGCAAAGGACTCAGCTTGCGGCATCACCCGTCCCCCTTTTTCCTCAGCGCATGACAAAAGGATTGGCAATGGGTTCGCTGGAGGTATTGACCCAAACGGTCTTGGGCCGGGTGTAATCATAAATCGCCTGGAAGCCGCTTTCACGGCCGTAACCGGAATCCTTGTAGCCGCCAAATTCGGCAATCGGGGACACCACGCGGTAGGTATTGACCCAAACAATCCCCGCCCGGGTCGCCTTGGCCAGGCGCAGGGCGCGGGCCACGTCACGGGTGAAGATACCGCAGGCCAGGCCGTACTTGGTATCATTGGCCTTTTCGATCAGCTCTTCCTCGGTCTTGAAGCGCAGCACGCTGACCACCGGGCCGAAGAGTTCCGTGTCCACGATACGCAAATCCTGGGCCGGGCAGTCGACGATCGTGGGCTCGTAAAACCAACCCGCGTTCAGCTGGGCCGGCGGGCGGCCGCCGTGCAGGATGTTGGCACCTTGCTCCTTGGCGTGGGCCACCTCCTTTTCGATATGCTTCAGCTGCCCAAGAGTGGCCAGCGGCCCCATTTGTGTCTCCTCCGCCAGGGGGTCGCCGATCTTGATCTGGCGGGCCTGATTGACCAAGCGATCCAGGAAGTCGTCGGCGATGCTGTCGTGCAGATAAACCCGCGAGCCGGCCACGCAGCTCTGGCCGCTGGCACCGAAGATGCCCGCGACGGACCCGTTGGCGGCGCTTTCCAGATCAGCATCGTCCAACACCATGAAGGGCGACTTGCCGCCCAATTCCAGGGACACCTCGGCAAAGTTCTCGGCCGAATTGCGTACGATGTGGCGGGCGGTCTCGGGTCCACCGGTAAAGCTGATGCGGGTCACCAGGGGATGGGTGGTCAAGACCCGTCCGCAGGGCTCGCCGAAACCGGTGACGATGTTGACCACCCCCGGCGGAATGCCCGCTGCCTCGATCAGCTTGCCGAATTCCAGCATGGCTGCCGAGGCATGTTCCGAGGCCTTCAACACCACCGCGTTGCCCGCGGCCAAAGCCGGTCCCAGCTTCACCGCGGTCAAGAACAGCTGGGAGTTCCACGGCACCACCGCGGCGATCACGCCCAAGGGTTCGCGAAGGGTAAAGACGCAGAGGTCCGGCTTGTCGATGGGAAAGGTATCGCCATGCACCTTGTCGGCCAGGCCGGCGTAGTAGTGGAAAAAATCGGCGATATAGGCCGCCTGCCAGCGGGTCTCCTTGAAGAGCTTGCCCGTGTCAACAGACTCCGTGCGGCCCAGGTGCTCGGAGTTGTCCGCCAGAAGATCGCCCAGCTTGCGCAGCAACTTGCCGCGCTGGGTGGCGGTCATCTTGGACCAGGGACCTTGGGAATAGGCCCGGTGGGCCGCGGCGACCGCCCGATCTACGTCTTCGGCCGTGGCGGCGGGAATTTCGGCCCAGGCGGCGCCGGTGGCCGGGTTGAGGCTTTCAAAGGTCTGCCCGTCGCCCGCGTCCACCCACTCGCCGTCGATCAGCATCTGATAGCGTTTCAATTCGGACATACTCTTTCCTCCCCAGCAAATCTCGGGTTTTTCTCCAACGGCTTTATGGGCCGGATTCTCGGTTTGCCATGGTACATTTTCGACAGCGCCTGTCGAGCATTTGCAACTCACGACGGGGCGGGGATAATCTAGTCAGCGAACCCCGCCCCTGAATCGGAGACCTTACGCCCATGAGCCAACCCCCTACCAGCCGGAAAAAACAAGTCATCGGTCAGCCCTTGATCATCAACGGCCGCCGCCTGTCCCTCTCCCGCGCCGTGCGCGCCGGCGACATGGTCTATGTCACCGGACAGGTGCCCCTGAAAGACGGCGCGCCCATGACCGAGGGCAGCATTGAGGATCAAACCCGGGTGACCCTGGACCAAGTCAAGGCGATCCTGGACGAGGCCGGCTGCGGCCTGGGCGATGTGATCAAGGCCATGGTCTGGCTGCGGGACCGGGCGGACTTCCCCGGTTTCAACGCGGTTTACGGCGAATACTTCCCGGAAGAACCGCCGGCGCGCTCTGCCGTGATCAGCGAGCTTCTGGTCGACGTGCGGGTCGAGGTGGAAGTGGTGGCCTATTCCCCGCAATGACCGCGTCCCCCGCCCCGGTCCCGGAACCAAGCGATGTGGGCAGCTATGATTTTGTGATCGTGGGGGCCGGCTCGGCCGGCTGCGTGCTGGCCAATCGGCTGTCCGCCGACCCCAAGACCACGGTCTGCCTCTTGGAGGCGGGCGGCGAGGCCCAAAGCCTGTGGGTCGACATGCCCGCCGGCTACATCAAGACCATGGTGGACCCCAAGCTGAACTGGCTGTTCGAGACTCAGCCGCAGGAAAACGCCGGCGGGCGATGCATTCCGGTGCCCCGGGGCAAGGGGCTTGGCGGCTCCAGCGTGATCAACTCCATGCTCTACATCCGGGGCCAGGCCCGCGACTACGACGTTTGGGCGCAGGAAGGCTGTCGCGGTTGGACCTTTTCCGACTTGCTGCCCTACTTCAAACGGGCGGAATGCAATGCCTGGGGCGCCGATCCCTATCACGGCGGCGAGGGGCCCTTGCAAGTG
>JANQKX010000522.1 GCA_028280915.1 Kiloniellaceae bacterium | reverse complement strand
AAGAGACCACCTCCGACTATGACCGTGAGAAGCTGCAAGAGCGTTTGGCCAAGCTGGCCGGCGGCGTGGCGGTGATCCGGGTCGGCGGTGCCACCGAGGTCGAGGTGAAGGAGCGCAAGGACCGGGTCGACGATGCCCTGTCGGCCACCCGGGCCGCGGTCGAGGAAGGCGTGCTGCCGGGCGGCGGCGTGGCCTTGCTGCGGGCCGCCAAGGCGCTCGATTCCTTGGAGCCGGACAACGCCGACCAGCGCGTGGGCGTGGATATCGTGCGCCGGGCCCTGCAAACCCCGGTGCGCCAGATCGCCGAGAACGCCGGTGAGGAAGGCTCGGTCGTGGTCGGCAAGCTGCTGGAGAAGAAGGATGCCGCTTGGGGCTACGACGCCCAGCAGCACGCGTACTGCAACCTGCTGAAGGCCGGTATCATCGATCCGACCAAGGTGGTGCGGGCCGCGCTGCAGGACGCCAGCTCGGTTGCCGCGCTGCTGATCACCACCGAGGCAATGGTCGCCGAAAAGCCGGAGAAAAAAGCCCCGGCCGGCGGCCCGCCCGATATGGGTGGCATGGGCGGTATGGGCGGCATGGGCTTCTAACCCCACCGAGGCTCATACGGTCAAAAAGCATAAAAGAAGAGGCCGCGGCGTTACTGCCGCGGCCTCATTTTTTTGAAATGAAAATAGCCCTTTATAGGCTATCTTTAAGGGTCAGTATCAACGCACCTTGCGCTGCAGATCTTCCACCAATTTGGTTACGGAACCGTTGTTCTGCCGCAGCACGGAATTGTATTCCGAGCGCAGGGTAATGGCCATGGAAGCGCCCTCGGCGATCACGTCCTGGATCAAAAAGCGGCCGTCCTTGTTGACGATACGCCAATTCACGTTGCCCACGGTGCCGCCGTCCATCTTGATCTTGGAGGCCACGATCACGTAGGGCCTTTTGCCGCCGTCTTGCAGGCGGGCCGTGCCCAGATTCACGTCAGATTCGGAGGCCCCCTTGAACAGTGGCACGAAGCGGTCGGCGAGCAGGCTTTCGAACACGCTGATAAAGGCCTGCTGCTCCTCCTCGCTGGCCCCGCGCCAATAGCGGCCGAGCACGAAGCGGGAAATGGCCTTCAGATCGAAATTCTCGTTCAGGAGTGTTTTAAAGGTCGCCACCTGCTCGTCATAGGAGCGGTCGCCGTTGGACATGGCCGCGATGGAGTCGTCGGCCAGGTTCTGCAAAAAGGCCTTGGCGTCCTGGGCTTCGTCGGCGGCGGCGGCGCGGGGCAGGGCGGCGGGCAGGGCGACCGCCATGACCGTCAGGACAAAGAAGCCGCGGAGCACCGCGCGGCGGGAAGATTTAATAAAAAAAGGTACATATGACAATGTTTTAACCCTTTCCGAGAGGTCTAAGTGCCCTTTCACTCCTGCTGCGTCCTTGCTGCATATGAGCGCTGCTTGGCATAAGGTCCATGGGCCATGACGAAAATTTCATGTGATGGTCTGGATTATTCGAACATTAGAGATTAAGGGTATCCAACATGCCGGTTAAAAAAAGCCTAGTTTGCCCGTCTTGTTTGATCTTTTGTGGATGATTTTCCCTTGATGGCCCACCGAACCCTTGCGCCGGCAGTCTGCCAGCGGCTGCGACATTGTTTTTATGTTATATTCTTAATGGAAGTTAACGCTTCCCGTCTAGTCTCCCGTTGCCGGCGGCTGGGGTTGGTTTTGGCCATGGGAATCCTTTGGCTGCAGCTGGGGGCGCTCCCGGCGGGGGCCTCGGTGCTGGGCGATGTGCCCCGGGTGACGGCCACGGCCTATGGCGACCTGCCGAAAGGCAGTTCCATCACCATCGAGGTGGTGGAAAATACTTCCTTGAACCAGTGGATCAAGGAGCTCATGACCCAGTCGCTGCAGGCCAACGGCTTTGTGGTCAATGACAACGGCGACTACTCCCTCAAGTTCCACACCACCCTGTTCACCAACAACGACGGCCGGGTCCCGGTGGAAATTTATGGTTCCAGCGATCGGGGTTTTGGCAATACCTTCGGCGTCGGCATTAAGTTGCCCATCGGTGAACGGGCGGGGCTGGCCAACGAAAGCCACATCACCCTGGACGCCTCCGTGGCCCCCCGGGGCCAGGCGCCCATCTGGGTCGGCAAATCCGTGGCCGCGACGCGCCACCGCCAGCTGGTGAATATCGACCCCCAACTGGTCAACGCCCTCATGGCCAAGGTGGGCCAAACCGTCGGCGAGCGGCAGTATTAGGGCTGGCGCCCTATGCCGGTGCACTCTCTAGAAATCGGAGTTCACGGGCACGGGCGGTCAGTCTTCGTGGGCTTGGCGCCGATAGCCGCAGGCGACGATTTGATAGGCGTCCTCGTAGGGGGTGAGGCCGGGCCGATCCGTTCGGTAACAAACGATGGGGTGGCCGATCTCGTCCAGGACGTGGCACATCTCGCGCATGCGGTCGATGTGACCCTTGGCACCCGGTTTGAACCAACACACACCGACCCCCCTGCTGGTCCGGCCGAGGCGGCGTT
>JANQKX010000511.1 GCA_028280915.1 Kiloniellaceae bacterium | reverse complement strand
CTACGTGGGCTACGTGATCAGCGGCAATCTGGTTTTCATTTCAGGTCAGATTACCCTGAAAGACGGTCAAGTGGTCCATCAAGGCAAGCTGGGTGACAGCATCTCCTTGGAAGACGGCCAGGCGGCGGCGCGACTTTGCGCCATCAACCTTATCTCCCAGATGAAGCACGCTTGCGGCGGGGATCTGGACCGGGTCAAGCGCATCGTCAAACTGGGCGGCTTTGTCAACTCCACCGCCGATTTCACCGACCAGCCCAAGGTGATCAACGGCGCCTCGGATCTGATGGTGGAGGTTTTCGGCGACAAGGGCCGCCATGCCCGCGCCGCCGTCTCCGCCGGTTCCCTGCCCCTGGGCGTGGCGGTGGAAGTGGACGCGGTGGTTGAGATCGAGCCCTAGGGCTTCCCGTCGCCATGTCCAAACGCAACAATCCCGCCGGGGAAGTCGCCGACTTTCTCGCGCGTTATCCTGACATTCAGTTTTTTGACGCCATCTACCCGGACCTCTGCGGCTTGATCCGGGGCAAGCGCTATCCCGCCGAGCAACTGGAAAAGGTCATGACCAACGGCCTGGCCACGCCCGGCTCGGTGTTTTTGCTGGACGCGGTGGGGGAAAACCACGACCCGGACGGGCTGGGGTTTTCCGATGGGGACCCGGACTGCCAGGTCCATGCCATCCCCGACAGCCTGCTGCCCGTGCCCTGGGCCGCCCGGCCCAGCGCTCAGGTGCTGCTGACCTTCCAGGACCCGGATGGAACCCCCTACCAATTCGAGCCGCGCAACGTCCTGGCGGCCACCTGGCGGAAGCTGCAAGAGCTCAAGCTCCGCCCCGTGGTCGCCTTCGAGCTGGAGTTTTTCCTGATCGATAAGGAGCGTTTGCCCGACGGCGGCCCCCAACCGCCCCTGTCGCCCCTGTCCGGGCGCCGGATCGCCGATAACCAGGTCTATGGCATGGGGGATTTGGAAGCCCAGGGCGAGCTGCTGAGCGAAATCACCGACAGCTGCACGGCCCAGGGCATCAAAACCGGCGCCATCACCGCCGAGTACGCCACCGGCCAATACGAGATCAACCTGCACCACATGGACGATCCCCTGCTGGCGGCGGATCAATGCGTGCTTTTCAAGCGCATCGTGCAAGGGGTCGCCCGCAAGCACGGGATCGAAGCTACCTTCATGGCCAAGCCCTATCTGGATCAGGCGGGCAGCGGCCTGCACATGCATTGCAGCCTCTTGGATGAAGAGGATAACAACTTCTTCGCCCAGGGCGAACGGGCGGCCGAGCCCGATGGCGTCGCCCCCGCCCTGCGCCAGGCCATCGCCGGTGTGTTGGACTTCCTGCCCGAATCCATGGCCATCCTGGCGCCCAACATGAACTCCTTCCGGCGCTTCGTGGCCAACAACTTCGTGCCCGTGGCGCGCAGCTGGGGCTGGGAGAACCGCTCCCTAGGCCTGCGCATTCCCATCGGCGAGGGAACCGCGCGGCCTAGGGAGCGGTTCTCCCAGCCCCAGCTGCGCGCCACGGGCACGAAGTTGTTGGCCACGAAGCGCCGGAAGG
>JANQKX010000038.1 GCA_028280915.1 Kiloniellaceae bacterium | reverse complement strand
AGCCGGGGACTTCGCTCAGGCGGCGCAAGACTATCGCCGGGCCGCCGAAATCGATACCGCCCGCGCCCAACCCCTGTTCTGCCTGGCTCAGCTCTACGAGGAAAGCAACGACCTGGACCAGGCCGGCACCATCGTGCAGGAGGCCCTGGCCCGGGAGCCCGACGACGGTGAGAGCAATTGCCTGGCCGGCGTCTTGAAACGGCGCGACGGGGACCTGACGGCGGCCCGGGCCTTTTTCGAAAAGGCCAGCCGCCAGGCGACCACGCCGGAAACCCGGATGAACGTGCAATTCGAACTGGGTAAAATCCTGGATCGCCAAGGGGATAGAGCCGCGGCTTTCAGTCATTTCGAAACCGCCAACGGGCTGCAGGCGGAGCTGGAGACCGCCGCCATGGCCGGCAAGGCGGACTACCTGAACCGGGTCGCGGCGCTGTCCGATTTCATGGCGACCAACGCCCTGCCTCTGCCCACCTGGCGTCCCGGCGCGGGCTCATCGCCATCACGGCCCGCCCCGGCTTTTCTGATCGGTTTTCCCCGCTCGGGCACCACCCTGCTGGACCAGATCCTGGATGCCCATCCCGGCATCCGCGTGGTGGAGGAGCAGCCCCTGATCGAGACGTTGTGGCGTCGTGTGGCCGCGCATCCGGAAGGCTACCCGGGTGCCCTGCCCCGGCTCACCGCCGCTGATTTGGCCACCCTGCGTGACCTCTACTTCACCGCCTTGGATACCCATTGGGAGCAAACCGGCGGTGACCTCAAGAAATCCCCCGATGGAGACTTGGTGGTCGACAAGTTTCCCTTAAATGCCCTGCACTTGTCCCTCATTCATCAGGTTTTTCCTGAAGCCCGCGTCATCCTGGCCTTGCGCCATCCCTGCGACGTGGTGCTGAGCTGTTTCATGCAGCAGTTCGCCCTCAACGATGCCATGGCCAATTTCACCACCCTCGCCGACGGGGCCCGGCTTTACGCCGCCGTCATGGGACTGTTGCAAGACTACCGGGCGCGACTGGACCTGCCGGTGCACGAAATCCGCTACGAATCCCTGGTGGCCGACTTCACCCCCACCGTGGCCGATTTGTTGACATTCCTCGATGTGCCCTGGGACGATTCGGTGGCAGGTTTCACCCAGCACGCCCGCTCCCGCGGGCGCATCGCCACGCCCAGCTATAGCCAGGTGAGCGAGCCCCTTTATCAGCGCGCCAAGTTCCGCTGGCACGGATATCGGGACCGTTTGGCGCCGGTGATGGATGATTTGATCCCGCTCATTGCGCAATTCGGTTATGAACGCTAGGACTTTCCCGAAAGGGCCAGCCGAGAGGAATACCGCATGTTCAAATCAATTGTCGTCGTCGACGACTTCTACGATGACCCGCACCAGGTGCGCGCCACCGCTCTGAAGTTCACCTACCCGGAAGAGACCGGCAAGGTCACCTATCCCGGCCGCAACTCGCGCCAGACCATGCTACCGCCCAATTCGGACGAGATGTTCAGCTTTCTGGTGCAAGAGCCGGTGATGGGCGGCCCGGGCATGTGGCACGGCATCTGCCGTATCGCCCTGGCCAACCACCAGCGCACCGGGCAGGTGCACGTGGACCAACGCTGCGCCTGGGCCGGGGTGATCTGCCTGACCCCGGACAAACACTGCGTGGGCGGCACCGAGTTTTACCGGCACAAAAAATACGGCACCCAGCACATGCCCTTCACCGACAAGGAAGCCCAGGAGATTTACGGCTGCGAAAACCGGGGCCAGGTGTTGGACATGCTGTTCGGCCCCGGCAAGGACGGCCGCGACTTGGATAAGTGGGAAAAGGTCTTTGAACTGCCGTTGAAGTTCAACCGCTGTGTTTTGTTCCGGCCGTGGTTTTTCCACCGCAGCGGCCCGGATTTCGGCGACAGCATTGAAAACGGCCGCCTGATCCAGCTGCTCTTCCTGGTGCCCGGCAAAAATGCCCAGAACATGATGACCGTGCCAGCTGCCGGCAGCGGCGGCTAGTTAAGCGGCAACAGCGCTGCTGCCGGCGCCGGTGATCCAGCCGCCGCCCAGGACGCGGCTGCCTTGATAGAAGACCGCGGCCTGGCCCGGCGACACGCCGAACTGGGCCTCGTCCAATAAAATCTCCGCGCCCCCGTCCGGGCGGGCCATGAGCCTCGCCGGCACCGTCGGGCTGACCGAGCGCAGCTTGACCTCGATGGCCTGGCCCTGCTCATCCAAATCCGTGCCGCCCAGCCAATTCACCTCGTTGACAAACACCAAATCCCGGGCCAAGGCGCTGCGCGGCCCCACCACCACCCGGCGACTGTCGCTGTCCAGCCGCACCACGTAGAGCGGGCGCGTCTCGCCGCCGAGGCCCAGCCCTCGGCGCTGCCCGATGGTGAAATTGATGATGCCCTGGTGCTGGCCCACCACCTTGCCGTCCAGATCCACGATCTCGCCCGGATCCAGGGCGCCGGGGCGCAGCTTTTCCACCACCTGGGCATAGGACCCGTTGGGCACGAAGCAGATGTCCTGGCTGTCGGGCTTTTCCGCCACCGCCAGGCCCAGGCGCTTGGCATGTTCCCGTACCCGGTCCTTGGGCAAGCCACCCAGGGGAAAGCGCAGAAACTCCAGTTGCGCGCCCGTGGTGGCGAAAAGGAAATAGCTTTGGTCCCGCTTGGGATCGTGGGCCCGGTGCAGTTCCGCCGGCCCCTCCGACTTCAAGCGCTGTACGTAGTGGCCCGTGGCAAGGGCCCGGGCCCCCAGTTCCCGCGCCGTACCCAAGAGGTCCTTGAACTTGACCGTCTGATTGCAGCGCACGCAAGGGATGGGCGTCTCGCCGCGCAGATAGCTGTCGGCAAAGTCATCCATCACGCTTTCCCGGAACCGGGATTCATAGTCCAGCACGTAGTGGGGGAAATCCAGGCGCTCGGCCACCCGGCGGGCGTCATAAATGTCCTGGCCGGCACAGCAAGCCCCCGCCTTCTGGATGGCGGCCCCATGATCGTAGAGCTGTAGGGTGATGCCCACCACGTCATAGCCCGCCTCCTTCAAGAGGGCGGCCGTGACCGAGCTATCGACGCCGCCCGACATGGCGACGACGACCCGGTTTTCACCCGGCGGGCCGGAAAGGCCCAGATCTATGTTTTCCCGTTCCATGGCCGGGAAATATAGGATCTTACCCCCCGCCTGCAAGCGTTATGACGCAGCTTCGCTCCCTATGGCCTCGGTGACCAAGGCATCCAGGCGATGCAGGGGCTCGGGGCGGTGGCCGAGGCCGATGCAGAGGGTGAAATGGCCCTGGTGGCGGATGAACAGGTTCTGATCGGGCACCCGCCAGCGGCGGGCCAGGGATTTTCCGCCCGCGAAGGGGGTGACCGTATCCTTGTCGCCCAGGACCATGATGATCCGCTCTGGCGGCAGGCAGGGAGCGCCCCGGGGTTCCAGCCAGGGCAGGATGGGCGCCAGGTCCTCCTCGTGCCAGCCGCTGGCCCGCAGCTTGGGGGTCAAGCCCACCCCCGCCACCAAGGACCCGCTATAGGCGATATCGGTCAGGTTTTCGCTGGTGGCCACCAAAAAAAGGCCGTCCGGCTGCAGCGCCGCGGGCCAATCCTTTGCCGCGACCGCGTAGCGCTGGCTGGGCAAGGCCCCCAGGCTGACGCCGCCCAGGACCACCGGTCCCTTCGACGTCTCCCGCGCCCAGCGCAGCAGCACGGAAACCTCGCAAATCCAGGCCTGAAACAGCTCTACCGCCT
>JANQKX010000475.1 GCA_028280915.1 Kiloniellaceae bacterium | reverse complement strand
CATGAGCATGTCCGCCAGAAAGCGGCGGGTCTTCATGTCCAAGCGCCCCATGATGCCGAAATCCACGGCGACGATATTGCCGTCATCGTCGATCCACATGTTGCCGGGGTGCTGATCACCGTGGAAAAAGCCGTCGCGAAAGACCTGATGGAAAAATACCGCCGAGGCACGGGTCAGAACTTCACGCAGGTCGTGGCCCTTGGCCAAGAGGGCCTCGCGATCGTCGATGGGGGTGCCGCTGACTTTTTCCATGGTCAAGACCCGCTGGGACGACAGGGTCCAGTCCACCGCCGGCACCCGGTAGGTCGCGTCGCCGGCAAAATTCTCAGCCAATTCGGTCGCCGCTGCGGCTTCCATGCGCAGGTCCATTTCGATGCGCACGGTTTCGGCAAAGACGCCCACAACCTCCCGCGGTTTCAGGCGCCGCAGTTTGGGCACGGCCCGTTCCGCCACATCGGCGAGCCACAGGAAAAGCGCCAGATCCCGCTCGAAGGCCCTTTCGATGCCCGGCCGCAAGATCTTGACCGCCACCTCTTCCCCGTCCGTTCGGGTCGCCAAATGGACCTGGGCGATGGAGGCGGCGGAAAGGGGCTGATTGTCGAAACTGGCGAAGACGTCGTGCAGGGGGCGGCCCAGTTCCCGCTCGATGGTGTCCCGGGCGGTCAGGCCGTCAAAGGGTGGCAGGCGGTCCTGCAGGTCCGAGAGGTCAATGGCCATCTGCTCGCCCACCAGGTCGGCCCGGGTGGACAGGGCCTGGCCGAATTTGATGAAGCTGGGTCCCAGTTCCGCCAGGGCCTTGGACAGGCGCTGGCCCGGACGGCCGGGCACGTTGCGGCGCGAGATCAGGCGGACCAGCCAGACCAGGCCCGGCGCGGCGCCAAACTGATCCAAGGGGCCGAGGGCGTCATGACGCGCAAGGGTGCGGACAATGGCGAACAGCCGCCAAAGGTTCCGGATCGTGCGCAGCATGGGCGCCCTACACCCGCCAACCGGAATGGAGCGCGGCGATCCCGCCGGTCAGGTTCTTGACCCGCACGCCGGCGAAACCGGTGGCCTTCAGCTTGGCGGCCAGCTCTTCCTGAGGCGGGAAGCGGCGGATGGACTCCACCAGGTACTGATAGGCGGCTCGGTCACCGGTCACCGCTGCCCCCAGGGCCGGCAGGGCCTGAAAGGAATAAAGATCGTACAGCTCTTTCAGCACGGGCAGGACTACGTGGCTGAATTCCAGGCAGACGAAGCGGCCGCCGGGGCGCAGGACCCGCTGGGCTTCCCTGAGGGCCAGATCGATATCGGTCACATTGCGCAGGCCAAAGGCGATGGTATAGGCATCCACGGCGCGAGCCGACAGGGGCAGGCGTTGGGCATCGCCGCAGACCCAGCCCAATCCCTTCAGATAGCCCCGGTCGATGGCCCGATCCCGGCCGACCTGCAACATGTCTGCCGTCAGATCGCAGACAATGACCTGACCGGCTCCGTTCTCCCCGTCATCTTGGGCCGTTGCCATGCGGTCCAGGGCGCGTAGGGCGATGTCACCGGTCCCGCCCGCCACGTCTAATAGGGTGGTCCCGGGCTTGGGGCCCAGTAGATCGATCATGGCCCCTTTCCAGAGGCGGTGGATACCGCCGGACATGAGGTCGTTCATAAGATCGTACTTGCCGGCGACCGATTCAAAGACGCCGCGTACAAGGGATCCCTTTTCGGCGGCCTCAACCTCGCGGTAGCCGAAGTGGGTTGGGTTTTCGGGCGGCGATTCCGGCGCCGGGTCCGACCCTTTGGAAGGGGGCTGCTCACTCATCGGCGCGAAGATAGCCTGAGCCATCGGCTGGGCCAAGGGCCGCTTTACGCTCATTGCGATTGGCTTGAAGTTCGCCCTGTTCAGCCGACAACGGCCAAGCTAAGACATCTCTATAAGTTTGTTGGAATTGGCCGGTTTGTTGGGAGAGGCGCCTTATGCCCGAATTGCCCGAGGTGGAGACGGTGGTGCGGGGACTGCGTCCTCGCCTAGAGGGCCGCGAAATCGTGGACGTGCTGCAGCGCCGGGATAGCCTGCGCTTTCCCCTGCCGCCGGATTTTGCCCGCCAGTTGACCAAACGGCGGGTGTCGCGCATCAGCCGGCGGGCCAAGTACATTCTGGTGCATCTGGTGGGTAACACCAGCTTGATCTGCCACTTGGGCATGTCCGGCCGCATGACGGTGATGCCCCCGGCCCGGCCCATGCCACCCTTGGAAAAACACGATCACATCGTCTTCACCACCGACGAGGCCTGGCAGATCAGGTTTAATGACGCCCGCCGTTTCGGCGTCATGGACTTGATCGAAACGGATCGGCTGGAACAGCATCGGCTTTTGGAAGGGCTGGGGCCCGAGCCCCTGGGAAACGCCTTCAACGGCCCCAGTCTGGCGGCGAGCCTCAAGGGCAAACGCACCCCCATCAAGGCGGCTCTCTTGGACCAAAAGGTGGTGGCGGGCCTGGGCAACATATATGTCTGCGAGGCCTTGTATTTCGCGGGCCTGTCGCCCCGGCGCCTGGCGGCCAGCGTCCAGGGCCAGCGGGCCGAACGCCTTGCCCAGGCCGTGCGCGACGTCCTGCAAAGGGCCATCGCGGCCGGCGGGTCCAGCCTGCGCGACTATGTTCAAGCCGACGGAGAGTTGGGCTATTTTCAGCACGACTGGGCCGTTTACGGCCGCGAGGGCGAGCTCTGTCCTCATTGTTCCAGCCAGGGTTTTGACGTGAAAGTTAAGCGCTTGGTGCAATCCGGTCGCTCCACCTTCTTTTGCCCTCGGCATCAACGGTAGAACGCGCGGCGTCAAATCCTGGCATTGATCGCAGACAGAGCGGGGCTGTAGGCGCTGAAAAATAGTGGTGCCGGGGCCTTGAATGGGGCCGAGTCGGGCTCATCTTGAAAATGGTACCTGGTCCAGCGCCCTGAGCTGCGAACAGTGCTTGACGACGTGGTGGGCCGAGGCTATAACCCCGGCCTTCCGAGACCACCTAACCAGTTGAGAATGTAAGATGGCGCACCATCAATCCGCCAAGAAGCGGATCCGTCGTAACGGCCGCAGAGCGGCCATCAATCGGGCCCGTATCGGCCGCATCCGGACCCACGTGAAGTCGGTCGAAGCGGCGATTTTGAGCGGCGATCAAGAGTCGGCCCGCGCGGCCCTGAAACTGGCCCAGCCCGAGTTGCATCGCGGCGTGACCAAAGGGGTTTTGCACCGCAACACGGCGGCGCGGAAGATCTCCCGCTTGGACGCCCGCGTCAAAGCGATGGCGTAAGACCGTTGATCGGGCCGGCCTTCTTGTGGCTGGCCCGCAGATTTTGCAGCTACAGGTTTAAAGCCGCGCTTTTTGAAGCGCGGTTTTTTCTGTAACTTTTTTTTCAAAAAAAGTCGCTCCGACCAAATAGCGTTCCGGCAAGTACTTAGCTGGAACTCTTGGTATGCCAGTCAAATTGAATCGCGTGGTGGAGACAGAAAAACGCGGCGTTCACTTTTCCTTCCGCTTGCCACGGGAACCCCGTATGGGTACATTGATCGCCCTGGGCACGGGGTCCGTTAATCAAATAAAAATAGCTCAATAAACAAGTAATTGTTTGTATTGACGGACCGTTGCTGTTCAAAAATATTTTGTGCTCAGACGGTTTTAGTTGGGAGCGGCGTTTTTAACCATAGGTCAATTACGCGTCTTTCGAGAGGCTGGGCTTTTCGAACATCAGGGGGTACCCTCTGGTGAGAGTGGGAACTTTGCGTGAGGAATCCGAAACAAAATGGGCCGGTTAACAAAAAAGGGTTGGGGAAAAAAATCCAAAAAAAGCCAGATCCATGTCAGCAACCTGTTGGCCACTGAATCTTTTGCGGGCGGTCTTTCGACCCGTGGCGCCCCCGCTAATGCGGGGAGGGCCGGGCAATGACTCTGGGCCACCGGGACTCTGACATTATCGAGCAATGGGCGCGCGTGCGGGGACGCTTGCGCAACGACGTGGGGGAGGCGGCTTACCGTTCTTGGCTGAAGCCCTTGACCCTGATCGGCAAGCGCGGATCCAAGGTGCGTTTGGCGGTGCCCACGCGGTTCATGCGCGATTGGGTCGTCAGCAATTATTCGGAGAAAATCTCCAATCTCTGGGCGGAAGAGGAAGAGTCCCTCAAGGGCGCGGAAATTGTGGTCCAGCCGCCGGCCCGCCCCTCTCCCAAATCCTGCGCGGTTTCCGAGGCGCCGTCCGTTGGCGGGCCGGGGCCGGCGCGCGGCGGGGGGGGCGGGGAGGCTGC
>JANQKX010000465.1 GCA_028280915.1 Kiloniellaceae bacterium | reverse complement strand
TGGGTGGAAGAGCGTTTGTCGGACCAGCGCTACTTGCTGGGCGATCGCCTCACCGAGGCCGATTGGCGCCTTTTCACCACCTTGCTGCGCTTCGATCCGGTCTATGTGGGCCACTTCAAGTGCAACAAAAAGCGCATCGCCGATTATCCCAACATGTGGGGCTATCTGCGGGACCTCTATCAGCAGCCCGGCATCGCCGAGACGGTGCACATGGGCCACATCAAGTCCCACTACTACGGCAGCCACCGCACCATCAACCCCACCGGCGTGTTGCCCCTGGGCCCGGAGATCGATTTTCTGGCGCCGCACGACCGGGACAAGGTGTAACCTTTTCGCAAGCCCGCGCGGCGGCGCTATTCAGCCGCCGCGGCGGCGTCGGGCCAGTAGGAGAGGTTGGCGAGGAACTGTTGGGCGGTGCTTTGCCAGGAAAACGTCATGGCATGGGCCCGGCAGACCTCGCGGGGGATCCGCAGCGCCCGTTCGGCGGCGCCGGCCAAGTCCTCGTCCAGCACCCCGGCGCCGCTGTCGCCGATGACGTCCAAGGGGCCGGGCACGGGAAAGGCCGCCACCGGCAGGCCCGAGGCCAGGGCCTCCAAGATCACCAGGCCGAAGGTATCGGTCCGGCTGGGAAAGACAAAAACGTCACAGGAGGCATAGGCCGCCGCCAGATCCTCGCCGAACTTGGGCCCCAGGAAATGGGCCTCCGGGTAACTCTTGCGCAGGGACTCCAGTTGCGGGCCGCCGCCCACCACGATCTTGCTGCCCGGCAGGGAAAGATCGAGAAAGGCCTTGATGTTCTTTTCCACCGCGACCCGGCCCACATAGAGGTGGCGCGGCCGGGGCAAGTCCAGCACGGGGTCGGCGCGGGGATGAAAGAGCACGGTATCGACGCCCCGGGACCAGATCTTTAAATGGCCGAAGCCCCGACCGGCCAATTCGTCCCGCAGGGTATCGGTGGCCACCATGACCCCCATGGACGGGCGATGGAAGCGCCGCAGCCAGGCATAGCCCAAACTGGGCGGCAGGCCGGTGCGGGCCGTGACGTACTCGGGAAACCGGGTGTGGAACGAGGTGGTGAAACTGCGGCCGTGACGCAGGCACCAGCGCCGTGCCGCCATGCCCAAGGGTCCCTCGGTGGCCACGTGCAGGGCATCCGGCGCCATTTCTTCCAGCATCCGCGCGAGGCGCCGGCCCGGGGTCAGGGCCAGGCGGATCTCCGGATAGGTGGGGCAAGGAATGGTGGTGAAGTCCGACGGGGAAATGGGGCACATCTCGTGACCCAGCGCCGCCAATTCGTCGACGGTGCGCGACAGGGTGCGCACGACGCCGTTGACCTGGGGATACCAGGCATCGGTGACGAGGGCGATTTTCATGCGGCGACGCTGAGGAAATCCAGGTTGCGGACCTCGGCCCAGTTGATGATTTCCAGGCGGCCGTCCATGTGCTCCACCATGGCGGTACAGCTTTCCACCCAATCGCCGTCATTACAGTACAAGATGCCGTTCACCTCGCGGATCTCCGCCTTGTGGATATGGCCGCAGATCACCCCATCCACGTCGCGGCGGCGCGCCTCCTCGGCCACCGTCAGCTCGAAGCTGTCGATGTACTTGACCGCGTTCTTGACCTTGTTTTTCAGATAGGCCGACAAGGACCAATAGCCAAAGCCCAGGCGCCGGCGGGCGATGTTCAGCCAGGTGTTGAGCCCCAGCGCCATGGTATAGGCCCAATCGCCAAGGTGCGCCAATTGGTGGGCGTGGCGCACGATGGCGTCGAACTTGTCCCCGTGCAGCACCAGCAAGCGGCGGCCGTCGGCCGTCTCATGGATGGCCTCGCGCACCAGTTCCACCTTGCCGAAGCTGTGGCCGATATAGTCCCGCAGCAATTCGTCATGGTTGCCGGGCACATAGATCACCTTGGCGCCCTTATTGGCCTTGCGCAGCACAGTTTGGACCACGTCATTATGACTTTGCGGCCAGTACCAGCTGCGTTTCAGCCGCCAGGCATCCACGATGTCGCCCACCAGGTAGATCTTGTCCGCGTCGTTATGTTTTAAAAAATCCAACAGGAAATGGGCCTTGCACCCCCGCGTCCCCAGGTGCACGTCGGAAATAAAAATCGTCCGGTACTTCTTGGGCATATGTGTCTTGAAAGATCCATGCATCACGTCCGCTCCAGACTCCGTCTCAGGAATGGTAGCTAAAGCACGGTTTCGCCATAACAAAGGTCTGTGAAGAATATGTGACAGCTTACCTGCTATCGAAGTGTCATTTATTTGACACAATTCCTCGAATTATTAGCGAGCTAAAGTATTCGCCCAGGCCTGCGAAAATTTTCAACGAAATCCCCGACTTTGGTCAAGATTTCGCCGCCTTGGATACTTTTACGAGCCGGCAACGGCAGTGACGAAGGCGCTCAAAGGTTATGCATTTCGGCACGGAAAATCACGCGCCCATTCCGCAGGCAGGCCCGCCCTGGGAACGACTCGGCGCGGCGCGCCCCTATTGCGCCGCCACCCGGCCGGCCTCGCCCGGGCCCTCCGGCGCCTTATGGAAACTGCCGTCTTTCATAATGGCCGTTAAGCGATCCTGGTCCCGCAGGATGGTCACATCCTTGCTGGGGTCGCCATCCACCAAAAGCAGGTCGGCCAGATAACCCGCCTTGATCAGGCCGATGTCCGCGCCGAAAAGCTCCCCGCCCAGGGCGGTCGCCGCGCGGATGGCCTCCAGCGGTGTATAGCCCAGCAAGTTGACGAAGTGTTCCAAATCCCGGGCATTGTTGCCGATGGGGTTCCAGGCAAAGCCGTAGTCCCCGCCCGGCAAGACCCGCACGCCCCGTTTGGTGAGGGACTTCATGCATTCGATACAGGACTCCAGCTCCTTGCGGAAATAAAGCGCGACCGGCGCGTCCTCGGTGATGCCCCAGGCCGCCCCCTCGCCCCGGGAGGTGGCATACATGATGCCCATGGCCGGCGCGACAAAGACACGGTCCTTGACGCTTTCCACCATGTCCATGGCTTCCTCGTCGGCCAGGGTGGCGTGGTAGATCACATCCACCCCGTGGCGCACGCACATCTTCACGCTTTCCGCCGAGCGGGAGTGGGCCGCCAGTTTCTTGCCGCGGGAGCGGGCCACCTCGGCCACCGCCGCCACCTCTTCGTCGTTCATCACGGTCATATCGGCCCGGGCAAAGGGGACGAACTCGTCACCGGAGGGATTGATCTTCAAGGTATCCACCCCCTCCCGGCAGGCGGTGCGGGCCGCCTTGCGGAACTCGTCGGGGCCGTCGCAGCATTGGGCGAAGGTCTCGCGATACATGTGAGAGCGGCGCACGTCGCCCAAGCCGCCCGTCACCGTCAACTCCAGGCTGGCGGCGCGCATGCGCGGCCCCGGTATGTCACCGGCCTCGATGGCATTGCGGATGACGATGTCCAAGCGCTCCTTGGCCGTGGCGGCGCTGAACAAGGCGGTGAAACCCTGGTCCAGCATCTTGCGGGCGAACTTCATGGTCTGAAGGGTGTGCTCTTCCGGCGGCATGTCCCCGAGACCTTCCAGGTTCGGCGTGTCGCAAAAACTGACGTGGGCATGGGCCTCCACGAGCCCCGGCATCAAGGTGGCCCCGCCGCCATCGATCACACGGGCGCGCCCCATACCAGCCTCGAGGGCCGAGGTCTCCTCGCCCGTCCGGGCCACGGCCTCGATCCGATTACCGCGCACCAAGACCTGACCGGGAAAGGGCGCGGCGCCCGAACCGTCGATGATGGTCACGTTGGAAAAAAGAACGTCGCTCATGCTGTCCTCCCAGCGGTTCGGCGGGCAGGGTGGCGCAGGCTCCCAACGGGGCGATTAAAGACTCTTTATTAAACTTTTTATACCGGCCCGCAGCCCTGGCGGCCTTGGGAAAGTCACGCCCTTTAGAAAGAACACTGCCCGTTTTGCCCAGGATTTCTTATTAAATTTCAATTTTGACCTTCTTCAGATCATATCTGATCACCGCCCCAGGTCAACGGGTCACAAGGTGCTTGACAAAAGTTTAGTAAAAAGTTTACTTTCACTAAACCGACGATGCCGTGAGCCATGGTCTGCCCGATCGTCGGCGCAAAGGGATGGAGCACCCATCCAACAAGCAATACGCGGGCAGCTAACCTTGGGAGGAAACCATGCGACATTTGAGGACGACTTTGGCCGCAGCGGCACTCAGCCTTGCGGCGACCACGGGCGCACAGGCGCAAGATAAAGAGCTGACCCTGTGCTGGGCCGCCTGGGATCCCGCCAACGCCCTGGCGGAATTATCCAAGGACTTCACCGCCCAGTCCGGCATCCAGATGAAGTTCGAGTTCGTGCCCTGGACCAACTTCGCCGACCGTTTCATCAACGAACTGAACTCGGGCGGCAAGCTCTGCGACCTATTGATCGGCGACAGCCAGTGGATCGGCGGATCGGCCACCTATGGGCACTACATCAAGCTGAACGATTTCTTCGACAAGGAAGGCATCTCCATGGATGACTTCCTGCCGGCCACGGTTTACGCCTATTCCACCTGGCCCAAGGGCACGCCCAACTATTGGGCCCTGCCGGCCATGGGCGACGCGCTGGGCTGGGTTTACCGCAAGGATTGGTTTGCCCGCCCCGAACTGCAGGCCGAGTTCAAGGAAAAGCACGGCCGCGACCTGGCGCCGCCCAACAATTGGAACGAGCTGAAGGACATCGCCGAATTCTTCCAAGGCCGGGAGATTGACGGCAAGAAAATTTACGGCGCCGGCATCTACACCGAACGGGGCTCGGAAGGTATCACCATGGGCGTGACCGCGGCCATGTATGCCTGGGGCATGGAATACGACAATCCGGAAACCCCTTATGAAATGGACGGTTATGTGAACGGCCCGGCCGCGGCCGAGGCCCTGGAGTTTTATAAAGGGCTGTACGACTGCTGCACCCCGCCCGGCCATTCCGATGCTTACATGGTCGCCAACCTGGACGCCTATAAATCCGGCCAGGTGGCCATGCAGATGAACTGGTTCGCCTTCTTCCCCGGCATCGCCAAGGACGAAGACGTGGGCGGCGACAAATCCGGGTTCTTCGTCAATCCGCCGCAAAACGTGGAAGCCTCCACCCTGGGCGGCCAGGGCATCTCGGTGGTGTCCTATTCCGACAAGCAGGAAGAGGCCCTGCAGTACATCAAGTGGTTTGCCGATCCGGAAGTGCAGAAGAAGTGGTGGTCCCTGGGCGGCTATTCCTGCCACAAGGCGGTGCTGGAAGACCCGGGCTTTGCCGACAGCGCGCCCTTCGCGGCCGATTTCCTGGAAGCCATGAGCCACGTGCAGGACTTCTGGCAGGAGCCCACCTATGCGGAGCTGCTGCAGTCCATGCAAAAGCGGGTGCATGACTACGTGGTCGCCGACAAGGGAACGGCTCAAGAGGCCCTGGACAAGCTTGTGGACGATTGGACCGAGGTCTTCGAGGACGACGGCAAGATTTAATCCTCCCTTCCCTGTCAAGCTTGCTGTCAACAGTGGGGCCGGCCGCCCGCAAGGTCGGTCGGCCCTTTCCTTCGGGCCGCTTTGGCCGCAACATGGGCCCTGCGCGCCCTGGAAAAACCGCCCCTATTCGGTGAAAAAAGGCCTCGTGAACTGAGCAATGAGTGATCCCGTTCTACAGTCCGCCGCCACCGCGGCCGCCCGGGCCACGCCCGCGCCCTTGGCCATGAAGGTGCGCATGCTGTCGGACCGGGCCATCGCCTGGCTCTTTATCACGCCCACGATCCTGCTGCTGCTGGCCATCAACATCTTTCCGCTGATCTGGACCGTCTATCTCTCCTTCACCAACTACCGCGCCAATCAGCCCGGACGCGAGGTCAAGTGGGTGGGAACCCGCAACTACGAGCGCTTATTGGGCAGCGAGGACATCTGGGAATACCTGCAAGCCACCGCCCACTTCGTGTGCTGGACCATGATCATCCAGGTTCTGCTCGGCTTGGGGCTGGGCCTGCTGATCAACAAAAATTTCAAGGGCAACAGCTTTTGGACCACCGTGGTGCTGATCCCCATGATGCTGTCGCCGGCGGTGGTCGGGGTGTTTTGGACCTACCTCTACCAGCCGCAAACGGGCATCTTCAGCTATATCGTGAACATCTTCGCCAACGTGGGGCCGGTGGACATGATCGGCTCGGTGGATTTGGCGCCCTGGGCCATCATCATTGTCGATACCTGGATGTGGACGCCCTACATCATGCTGCTGTGCCTAGCCGGCCTGCGGTCCATCCCCGACTATCTCTATGAGGCGACCGAGGTGGATCGGGCCAATGCCTGGCAAAAGTTCTGGTACATCACCCTGCCCCGGGTCCTGCCGTTTTTGATGCTGGCCGTATTGTTCCGCGGCATCGAGAATTTCAAGATGTTCGACATGGTGGTGGAGCTGACCTCCGGCGGGCCCGGCTCGACCACGGAGCTGGCGTCCATCAATCTAAAGCGGGAGGCCTTCGAGAAATGGCGCACCGGCTATTCCTCGGCCTTTGCCGTGATTTTGTTCGTGACCGTTTTCGGCCTGGGCAACATCTACGTGAAAGCCCTGAATAAGGTGAAGCAATGAGCAAGACCGCCACGCAAGCTTATTCGGTGACAGCGCCCAGCAAGGCCGGGCGGCGCCTGGCGGCCGTTTTGGTGATCCTTTATGCCCTGGTCGCCATGATCCCCTTGGTGTGGATCTTCCTGACCGGCTTTAAGTCGCCGCCGGATTCCATCTCCTATCCGCCCAAGGTCTTTTTCGAGCCCACCTTGGAAGGCTACGTCAACCTCTTCACCACCCGCTCGCGCCAGACGCC
>JANQKX010000437.1 GCA_028280915.1 Kiloniellaceae bacterium | reverse complement strand
TGGATGCTATAGGTGAGGGCGGTGCCCGTGCCGCCCTCCGCCAGCTCTTCGGGCACCGCCAAGCCGTTTTCCAAGGTGGGCAGTTCCGTGCACAGCAGGCAGGTGCCTTCCCAATCGTGATCGTAGGTGGTCAGGGGCCGCTGGGTCATGCCCAGGGTATAGGACTTGGCCATCATGGAATCGATGTTGGGATGCAAGGTCGAGGGAAACTGGGTGATGCCGATGGTGAGCTCTTCCGCCGAGGCCCGGCCCGGCGCCAGGGCGAGCCCGACGGCCAGCAGGCCGAGAACAAGGAAGCTGCCGACGCCCTTTCCAAAGGTTCTGCGCGGTTGGCGGCGGTTCGGCTGAGGCATGTGACGGCTCCCAATTTTTTCTTTCTTCGGCGGATTCGCTGACGGGCGCCTAGCCTGGCCCTTGCGCAGCCATTTGACCAGGGGCAACTGCCCCTAAACCGTGACGCGGTAGCATAAAACACCGGTAATGAGAACCGCTCGGGGAGAAAGCGGGACCGTCACGAAGCTTTGAGTGCCCCGTGATCGCGGGCGAACCCATATCTAGGTCAAACGAAGCCGAAAAACGGGCCGACCAGTTGAACGGGGACAGATCTTGAGGGAGCGTTTGTCATGCCTGGTTCAATGTCCTGGTCACGTGTTGCCCTGGTGGCCGGTCTGGTGACCTTGCTGGCCTTTGCCCGCCCCGAAGGCAGTATCGCCGACGAGGTGACCTACTCGCCCATCAGCGGCGACCCGGAGGCGCCGCGGCGCCATTTCCGCGTGAAGGATCCGGCCCAGCTGGACAAGGCGGAGGCCGGGCGCATCTATGATGAACTGGCCGCCGACATGGCTGCGGCTTATGCCAGTTCGGGTGTGCCCGCGGCGCAGGATTATCAGGCTTGGCTCTCGGCCAACACGGCACCTTATCGCTCGGCCACCCATGGCCGGCGCTATGTCAACAACTACGTGAACGACACGGCCAAGGCTTATTTGGCCTACGAAGATGCCGGGCGCCTGCCCGTTGGCTCCGTCTTGGCGAAAGACAGCTTTACCGTCACGGCGACGGGCGTGATCGAGCCGGGCCCCCTGTTCACCATGGAAAAAATGCCCGATGGCTTCAGCTATGTGAGCGGCGACTGGCGCTATGGCATGATCATGCCCGACGGCACGCTCTTCGGCGAAACCAACGGTAAAGGCAGCGAGAGGGTCAAGTACTGCATCACCTGCCATCTGGCCCAGGAAGCCTTCGATCACTTGTTTTTTGTGCCGGAAGATTATCGGGTAGTGGAGCCTTCCGAATAGTGTGTTTTTTCGCTAAACTCATATAATGAAAGTCGAAAGGCGCGCGTTTACCCAGGCGGAAGTTGTTGATCAACTACGTGAATTGGGGGTCCAAATCGGTGGTGTTTTGTTGGTCCACAGTTCCTTCCGGGCGGTGCGTCCCATCGAAGGCGGGCCGACGGGGCTGATCGGTGCCTTAATTGAAGCCTTGGGTCCTGAAGGGACCTTGGTCATGCCGTCTTGGACCGGAAACGATGAGGAAGTCTTTGATCCGCTGGTGACGCCTTGCAGCTCCGATCTAGGTGTCACCGCCGATACGTTCTGGCGGCGAAATGGGGTGCGCCGAAGCCAGCATCCCTTCGCCTTCGCGGCGCGAGGTCCAATGGCACCCTTCATTGTGCAAGATCTCATTGCCTTGCCGCCGCACCAATATGGCAGCCCGGTCGGTCGCGTCTTGGATTGCGATGGTCAGATTTTGTTACTCGGCGTGGATCATGATGCCAACACATCCATCCACATGGCTGAACTGATGGCCAATGTGCCCTACCGACGGCCAAAACACATCACCGTGGGTCATGGCGGCACAGCCGTTCGGGTCGATTACTCGGAAAACGACCACTGTTGTCAGCTGTTTTGCCAAACAAATGACTGGCTTGACGAAAAGGGCCTCCAGGCCAATGGCGAAGTCGCCCACGCCCATGCCAAGCTGACGAAATCGACGGACCTGGTCTCGACGGTCACGGGCAAGCTGACAGAAGATAGGTTTGTGTTTCTGCATCCAAATGACAGTGATTGCGCCGAGTGTATGGATGCTTGGCGCAGCGTAGCGCAGTGGCAGAGAGGTGTCGGGCCAGCCTAAACGTAAAGGCTATCGCTTTGGAAGCTGCTGGCCCTGCCGAGCTTTTTGCGGTTGTCCGCCAGCCAGGCATCGGCGCGGGCTTGGCCGATGTCGAAGAGCTCGCGCAAAAAGTCCCAGTCCACGTTGAGTTTCGAGGTGGCGTCCAAATTGGCCACCACGTCCTCGGCATGGATCACGTGCAGGTGGATGGGGCGATAGCCGTCGCCCGCTTGGCCGGCCGCGACCATCTTGTTGACGAACTCGATGTGCTGCAGCTCGCGCAGGAGCCCGGCGTTGAAGGCGATGGCGGTCAAGCGGTCCATGATGCCGGCTGCATGGCCGGGCAGGTCCTCGAACTGGAAGGGGGTCAGCTGCACGAGCACAATGTCAATGGCCCGGCTGTCTTTGGGCCCGTCGCACTGGGCGGAGTTCTCTTTCGCCAGATGGTGCAGCGGCGGGTTGGCCACGTAGCCGCCGTCCCAATAGGGCCGCCCGTCGATGGTCACCGGGCGCTGCATCAAGGGCAGGCAGGTGGCGGCCATGAGGGCGTCGACCGTGAGTTCGGCCCGGGAGAAGATCCGCGCCCGGCCGTCCAGGGCATCGGTGGCGCTGATGAAGAGGTCGATCCCCGCCGTCTCCCGCAGGCGGCTGAAGTCGATGTGGTCTTCCAGCAACTGACGCAGGGGGCTGAGGCCCATGATGTTGGGATCGAAGGGACAGACCAGCCGGGAAAACACATCCACCAACTGATAGGCCGGCGAGAAGTTGAGGCCGCCGGCGGAAAACCAGCGGTCCAGCAAGGCCGGCTTGAAGGGTGTGAATTGGGTCGCGTTGGCCGCGCCGCGCCAGAGCTGGGCCAAGGTTTCCCGCGCCGTTTCGCGTCCGCCGCTCGCCAGGCCATGGGCCAAGGCGGCGCCATTGACCGCGCCGGCGCTGGCGCCGCTGACCGCCTGGATTTCCAGGCTTTCGTCCGCCAGCAGGCGGTCCAAGACGCCCCAGGTCAAGGCGCCGTGGGCACCGCCCCCTTGCAGGGCCAGCTTGATCTGTTTGACGGCCGGCACCCGGCGGGTTTTCCCTCTGCCGGGCCCCTCGGCCATGGGCGGAGGGCGGCTGTCATCGGGCATGCTGGGCAACCCCCGCGGCGACGGAAGGCAAAAGCGGTGCGATGACAGGCAGGTACCGGGACTCAGGAATCATGGCCCCGTATGAGACCTTTTGGCGGTTAACAAATCGTTAGCCATGATGTTCCGTGGAACGGGCGCGCACTTTCGGCGAAAGACCGCGATTATTTTTTGCACTCGCCGATGGAGCCCTCGGCGCAGACGGTTTTGCCGTCGGTCCAGGTGGCGCCGGAAAAATCGGCCCCTTCGGGCAGGGTCATGCCCTGCCAGTTCACCCCGGTCAGGTTGGCCTTGGTCAGGTTGGCGTTCTGCAGCCAGGTGCTGCGCACGTTGGCGCCGGTGAGATTGGCGCCGGAGAGGTTCACCGCCTTGGCGTAGGCACAGCCCAGATCGGCGCCGGACAAATCGGCGCCCCGCAGGTCGGTCTTGCTCAGGTCGGCGCAGGACAGGTTGGCATCGGCCAACTGGCCTTGCGCCTTGTTGCAGCCGGACCAGTTGACTTTCGTGCCGGATTGGCCGAGCGCCCAATAGTCGAAGTCGTTGCGCGAGCCGGGATCGACGGTGCAGTCCTGAGCCGTGGCGATGCTGAGGGGGCGGTAGTCATAGCCTTCGCAGGCCGCCAAAAGAAGCAGAACGGACACCGCCGCGGCAAGTCCTGCGTACTTCCGACCCGCGCACTTATGAAAAGACATGATCTGCTTCCCCCAAAACTGTGGCCTGTCAAGCTTTACTGGCGGCTACTTTACCAGTCTTGCCCCGATTGCACACCCCAAATGACGTTTTTCCCCAATGACGTTTGCCGGGCGCGAAAGGCCTGTGACGCAGAGGATGAATCTTTGCTAGGCTGCCCGGAAAGTGGGCGCGGCGCGTCAATTCGGCGGAAAAATTGGCAGATAAGAAAGGGCGGGAGCCATGGCGGAATCGATTTTGGTGCAAAAGGAAGCGCTGGTGGCAACGGTCACGCTGAACCGGCCCCATTGCCACAACGCCTTTGACTTGGACATGTGGCACCAGTTGGGCGAGGCTATGCAGGCCCTCAATGAGGACAAGGACTTGCGGGTGGTGGTTCTGCGCGGTGCGGGCGGCAAGGCCTTCGCGGCGGGTGCCGATATCGCCGAGTTCGAAAAAGTGCGCTTCAGCAGGGAACAGGCCATTTCCTATGCCCGCGTCATGGACCGGGCCATGGAGGCGGTGCACGACTGCCCCTATCCCACCGTGGCGGTGATCGAGGGTGCCTGCATCGGCGGCGGTTTGGAACTGGCCCTGCAGTGCGACCTGCGCCTGTGCAACCGCTCGGCCACCTTCGGCATTCCCATCAACCGCATCGGTCACTGCTTGCCCTATCCGGCCATGATCGCCTTGGTGGAAGTGGTTGGGCATAGCGTGGCCATGGAAATTCTCTTGGAAGGGCGGGTGTTCGGCGCCGAGGAAGCCTATCACAAGGGCCTGGTGACCCGGGCGGTGGACGATCTGGCGCTGGAGAGTGAGGCCGGGGCCGCCGTGGCGCGCATCGCCGCTGGCGCGCCCCGGGCCGCGCGATGGCACAAGATCTTCGCCCGCCGCGCCCGCCAGCCGGAAAAACTCGGCCCCTTGGATTGGAACGAACCCTATCAGTCGTGCGATACCCAGGACTACCACGAGGGGGTGCGGGCTTTTCTCGCCAAGCGGAAGCCGGAGTTTAAGGGCCACTAGATTCGGGACGCCGGGCGTCGGCACGCGGCCCAACTTGGCATCGAATGGGAGGAGAAGGCGGTTATGGCGGTTGGATTTGATAAGCGGGGGCGGTTTTGTCGGGCGATCAGTCTTGGCAGCGCGGTTGTGGCGGCGGCAGGCCTGTGGTCGGGAGCGGTAAGGGCCGCCGATCCGCCGTTGGCGCCGATCAGCGAGCTGGTGCAGTCGGTCTCCACCTATGGCCAGGCGGCCGGGCGGGCCTATGGCTGCAACCACGAGGTCATCGCCGCGGCCATCGCCCGGGAGGCCGCGGCCCATCTGGAGGTTTTTGCCCCGCCCACGGCGGACGGCAGCCGGGTGCAGGAGCCGGAGGCCCCCTACAGTAC
>JANQKX010000415.1 GCA_028280915.1 Kiloniellaceae bacterium | reverse complement strand
TTGACCAGATAGTCGTCGGCGCCCGCGTCAAGCCCCGCCACCCGGTCATTGGTTTCACCGCGAGCCGTGAGCAAGATCACCGGCATGGCCGCGCCCCGGGCCCGCAGATTTTTCAGGATGTCCAGCCCGCTTTGGCCCGGAAGATAGATGTCCAGCACAACGAGATCGGCCCCTTCCAAGGAGAGGAATTCATCCGCCTCATCGCCGTCATGCAGCACATCGACCGCATGACCTAGATCCCGGAGCCGATAGGCGATTGCCTTGGCAAGGGCTTTGTTGTCCTCGATAACTGCAATCCGCATGACCTTGCCGCAAGTTTCGTGCAAGTTTGACGGTGTATTCTTGCGAAATTACAGGGAGGAATCAATCTCCCTCAAAAAAGCAGGACGTGCGTCCAAAAGAGGCACGCCGCAAAGAATGCTCAAAGGGGAAACGCATGACCATCGCAAAATTAGCGCGCCACACCACGTTCGCAGTCGCCGCCGCCGCCGCATTTGCTCTGCCGGCCAAAGCCGAAGTGGATTTTTCAGACGAAACCATCGAATGGGTCATCCCGTTCTCGGAGACCGGCGGCTCGGCAAGATGGGCCAACTTTTTCGCGCCCTTGCTGGCCGAGGCAGCCCCCGGTGAACCCACGGTGGTGGTAAAGTTCATGCCGGGCGCCGGCTCCACCAAGGGGGCCAACTGGTTCCAGGATCAAGAACACGACGAGGGAACCCTGCTCTTCGGGACCTCGGGCTCCACCCAGTTTCCCTATCTCTTGGGCGATCCGCGGGTGCGCTACGAATACAAGGATTGGATTCCGGTCATGGCCTCGGGCACCGGCGGGGTGGCCTATCTGAACGCCGAGGACGGCGCCAAGTTCGACGGCTCCGCCAACGGGCTGAAGGACAAGACCTTCATTTATGGATCCCAGGGCGCGACCCGCCTGGATCTAGTCCCGTTGTTGGCCTGGGAGATGCTGGGCATGGAGGTGGAACCGGTGTTCGGCATTCAAGGCCGGGGCGACGGCCGCTTAATGTTCGAGCGCGGCGAAGCCACCATCGACTATCAAACCTCGGCCGCCTATCTTTCGGGCAGCGTCCCGCTGGTGGAAGCCGGCACGGCCGTCCCCATGATGAGCTGGGGCGCCTTGGACGAAAACGGCAACATCGTCCGGGACCCGACCTTCCCCGACATTCCCACCTTTAAGGAAGTCTGCGAGGCCACCGAGGGCTGCGAGACCTCCGGGGAGGCCTGGGAAGCCTGGAAAGCGTTTTTCATCTCCGGTTTCCCGGTGCAAAAACTGGCCTTTCTGCCGCAAGGAACGCCGCAGGAGGTCGTGGATGCCTATGTGGCGGCCTTCGACGCGGTGCGCTCCCGCGATGATTTTGATCAGCTCGCCGCCAAGCAGGTCGGGCAATACCCGGTGTTCGTCGGCGATGAAGCCGCGCAAGCCCTCGAGTTGGCGATCAACGTCCCCGATAACGCCAAGGTCTTCGTCATTCAGTGGCTGAAAGACGCTTATGGTGTAGAAGTCGGTAACTAGTGTTACCGTGACCGCCCCGTGCCCGGCGGCGCGGGGCGGCATCTACCAGATGTCACTTCTCTGACTCTCTGACCTAGGGGGGACACCCCAATGGATATTCTCGCGACCGCAGTGCCGGCGTTGAGCGAGGCGTGGGGCCTCATTCTGCAGCCCGTCGTCATTGGTTATCTCGTCTTGGGCGTGGTCATGGGGCTCGCCGTCGGCGTCTTCCCGGGTCTGGGCGGCATCGCCGGACTGTCGCTCCTCCTGCCCTTCATGTTCGGCATGGAGCCGGTTTACGGCCTGGCGCTGATGATCGGCATGGTGGCCGTGGTGCCCACCTCGGACACCTTCGCCTCGGTCCTCATGGGCATACCCGGTTCCTCGGCCTCCCAGGCCACGGTGCTCGACGGCTTTCCCCTGGCCCGAAAGGGGGAAGCGGCCCGCGCCCTGGCGGCCGCCTTCGCTTCCTCCCTCTTCGGCGGCTTGGTCGGGGCGACCTTCCTGACCGCGTTTATTTTGATCGCCCGGCCCCTGGTCCTGGCCTTCGGCCTGCCCGAGATGCTCATGATCACGGCGCTGGGTCTCTCCATGGTCGCCATTCTGGCCGGCCGCATTGCCCTGAAGGGCCTGGCGGCGGCCGGCCTTGGCATCATGATCGGGACCATCGGCGAGGCGCCGGCCGCCGGCAGCCTGCGCATGGCGACCTACGACGTGCCCTATCTCGTGGACGGCCTGAAGCTGGTGATCGTGGGTCTGGGCATTTTTGCCGTGCCGGAAATCGTCTCGCTTTTGCGTCAGGACCAGTCCATTGCCAAGGGCGCCAAGCTGGGCGCCGGCTGGCTCCACGGCGTGCGCGACTGGTTCGCCAACATCTGGCTGTCGATCCGCTGCTCCCTTATCGGCGTGACCATCGGCGTCATTCCCGGTCTGGGAGGATCGGTGGTCGACTGGATCGCCTATGGCCATACGGTGCAGTCGACCCGCGACAAGTCCAAGTTCGGCAAGGGCGAGGTGCGCGGCATCATCGGTCCGGAAAGCTCCAACAACGCGAAGGAAGGCGGCGGGCTGGTCCCCACCTTGCTGTTCGGTATCCCGGGCTCCGGCTCCATGGCGATCTTCATCGGCGCGGTGGCCCTCTTGGGCTCCGGTCAGATCGAGGTCGGCCCGGCCATGCTGAAGAACAATCTGGACATCACCTATTCCATCGTCTGGCTGCTGGCCCTCGCCAACGTGGCCGGTACCATCCTGTGCATCGCCGCCTCGCCCGGCATCGCCAAGCTGACCACGATCCGCTTCACCTATCTGGCGCCCTTCCTCTTCATGCTGATTTCCTTTGCCGCCTTTCAATCGGGGCAAAACTTCGAGGATCTCGTAGCGCTCTTCGTCGCCGGCCTGATCGGCATTTTCATGCGCCGTTTCGACTGGTCGCGGCCGGCTTTCCTGATCGGCTTCGTGCTGTCGGCCCCCATCGAGAAGTTCTCGAACCAGGCCTTCCAAATCGCCAGCTTCCGCTTTCGGGAGAGCTTCGCCGACGGCATGGACTACGTCTTCAGCCCCATCGTCATTGTCTTGCTGATCATCACGGTGATTTCGGTGATCCTGGGCCTGCGTCAAGCCAAGCTGATCATGTCGGAAGGCAACGTGGCCTCCGGCGCCAAGCGGGCGCCGCTGATCATGCTGCTGGTGATCACCGCCTATCTGACGATCGCCGTGGTGGACGCCAGCACCATTTCACACTTCAACATCACCGATAAGATCGTGCCCATGGTGATCGGCGGCCTGGCCTTGCTGTGCTGCCTGGTTCTGCTGGTCCAGATGATCCGCAAACCGGAAGGCAACGTGATCTTCGCCGACCGGGAACTGGCCGGCGACGACGCCAAGGCGCCGCACGGGCTCTGGGCCACCCTGGCGTGGTTCGCCGGTCTGATCGGCCTGACCGGGCTGCTCGGCTTCGTCTTGGCGCTGCTGATCTTCCTGCTCACTTTCTTCCGCATCCGCGCCCAGGCCAGTTGGAAGATGACCCTGATCCTCACCGGTGCGGGCATCGCCTTGATGTGCCTGATGGCATGGCTGTTGAACCGGGACTTTCCGCCCGGCCTGCTGCAGGAAGCGGTGGATCTGCCCTGGCCCCTGAAGTAAGAAAGCCGCTCCCGGCGGGAAAGGCTACAAGAGTTTAGGTAATGGCAGTCACCACCAAAGCAGGATGAACCCCATGGCCCAAGTCGGAATCCCCTTTGTCTTCCTGCGCGGCGGCACCTCTCGCGGGCCCTACTTTAGGCGCGACGATCTACCTGAAGACCTGGAACAGCTGTCCCGGGTCCTGGTTGCCGCCGTCGGCTCGGGCCATCCCCTGAACATCGACGGGCTGGGCGGCGGTGCCGCGGTGAGCACCAAGGTGGCCATGCTCTCCGCCTCCCCAGCCGAAAACGCGGACATCGACTACTTTTTCGCCCAGGTCAGTGTTGAGGACCGCCTGGTGGACTATAAACCCACCTGCGGCAACATCCTGGCCGGCGTGGGACCGGCCGCGGTCGAATTGGGGCTCTATGCGCCCAGCGGCGACCTCTCCACGCTGCGCATCCATTGCGTCAACACCGGCGCCATCGTCGAGGCCGAGATACAAACACCCGGGGGGTGGCCGGAATACGCCGGCGACACGGCGATTGACGGGGTGCCCGGCACGGCCGCGCCCATCCGGCTGAAATTCATGGACGTGGTGGGCTCCGCCACCGGGACCCTGCTGCCCACCGGCCACCTGACGGACACGGTTCAAGGGGTACCCGTGACCTGCATGGACGTGGCCATGCCCGTGGTGATCGCCCGGGCGGCGGACCTGGGCCTGAGTGGCTATGAAAGCCGGGAAGAGCTGGACGAGAACCGCGAGTTCTTCGGTCGCATGGAAAGCATCCGGATCGAGGCCGGGGAAAAAATGGGCCTGGGCGACGTCCGCCGGTCCGTGGTGCCCAAGTTCGCCGTCGTCGCGTCACCCCGGGCCGGCGGCACCCTCGCGGCGCGCTACTTCATGCCGTGGAAGACCCACCCCACCATGGCGGTGACCAGCTCCCAGTGCATCGCCTCCTGCGCCCTGACGCCGGGGACCGTCGCCGACGGCTTGGCGGATCAGCCCCCCGTCTCCCCCGCCACGGTGACCCTGGAGCACCCTTCGGGCACCATCGACGTGCTGGTGGACTACGCCAATGAAGAGGCGGGCTTCATCCTGCACTCGGCGGGCCTGGTGCGCACGGCCCGAAAGCTGGCCGACGGCCATGTTTATGTGCCCGCAACAGCCTGGCCGGAAAAAACCTAAGGAGGGGCACGTGGCCAATCACCTGACCGCCGATGACCATATCCGTGCCGCCGAGACCGCCCTGCAAGACGCCTGGCGGCGGCTGAGCGCGGAGATCAACAGCTATCCGCCGCCTGTCGCCGGATGCGACGCCCAGTTCAATCATCTGCTGGCCCAGCGGGAAAAGGTCAACGCGGCCCTGACGGCCCTAAAGAAGGGATGACGTCCCGGGGCCCATAACGAGGCCGCACCCGGCCCGAAAGGGCCCTACCGCCAGCGGCGCAGCAGCCGCAGCGCCACCGGCGCGCCCAGTATCACCAAGACCACCCGGGTCAGGTGATGCACGATGACATAACCCAGATCCGCCCCGGTGACGATCGCCAGCACCGTCATCTCCGCCTGCCCGCCCGGCGCGAAGGCCAGGAAGGCCTCGGTGGGCGCGGCGAGGCCGGCCGTCACCACCATCCAGGTAAAAACGACCGCCAACCCCGCCAGGAGGGCCACGAAGGCGATACCCGACAGCACGATCCGGCGCAGCTCCCGAAAGGTCACGCCCACGTAGTAGACCCCGATCCCCATGCCGATGAAGAACTGGGCGGTCAGAATAGCTTCGGCGGGCGGGCGGAAGTGGATGAGGTCAGTGAGCGACAGAGCCGCCGTCACGATCATGGGCCCGATGATGGAAGCACCGAACAGCTTGATCCGCTCGCCCCCCTTCCAGCCGATGACGGCGGCAAGGACCATCAGCACCAGTTCGTGCCAGGGCAGGGCCGAGGCCGGATCGCCGATGGGGTGGGACAGGCTGGCCCCGAAGGCGGCGGTCATCAGTATGGGGGCCGTGGTGACGATGATCAGCACCCGCGTGGCGTGGACCAGGGACAAAGCCCGGGGATCGCCCCCCGCCGCCTGCCCGAAGATGATCATGTCCTGCAGCCCGCCCGGCATGGCCGCGTACCAGGCGGTGATCCGGTCGAAGCCGCAAACCTTGTGAAAAAACGGCACGCCGACCAGGGCGATCAGGATGATGTAGAGGGGGATAAAGGCGACCGAGAGGGCCATCTGGGGCAACTGGCTCACCACCTCGGGCGTAATGGAGGCGCCGACCGCCACGCCGAGAATGGTGCGGGCCGCCACCGATACCTGCCCCAGCCCTTGCAGCTGCGCACCGGAAAGGGCGGCCAAGAGGCAGGCCGCCATGGGCCCGAACAAAAACGGCAGCGGCAGCCCAAGGGCCCAAAACAAAGCCGCGCCGATCGCGGCAATGCCGGCGGTGTAAAGCCGCTTGCCGGTGAAAAATGCCATGGAATTGACCTGGTTGACAAAAATTGTATCCCTATGTATACATCGGGATATACATTAATGACAAGACTTTAGATTCATGAACGGGAAAAAAAACCCACTGGACCAGCGTCACGGCCAGAGTGCCTATGAGCAGGTCATCGCCCAAATCCGCAGCCATCAGCTGCGGCCCGGCGACCGCTTGACCGAAACCGACCTGGCCCAGCGCCTGAACATCAGCCGCACGCCGGTGCGCGAAGCCCTGCGCCAACTGGAAGCCGACGGTCTGGTCACCCACGTGCCCCGGGTGGGGGCGACCGTGCGCAAGCTGGATTACTCCGAAATCATGGAACTCTATGACATGCGTACCGTGCTCGAGGCCACGGCGGCCCAGATGGCCGCGCGGGCGGCTTCCGACATCGAGATATCGGAACTTGAGGCCATCAACGGGGATCTGGCCACCGCCGTGGGGGACGGCCCCCGGGCCTATGAACTCAACCGCATGTTCCACGACACCCTGGCCCGGGCGGCCAAGAACCGCTTTCTCCTCAAGTCCATGGAGGCCTTGCAGAAAGCGCTTTTGATCCTGGGCACCTCGACCCTATCCGACGCGGCCCGGGTCAAAAAAGCGATCGAAGAACACGAAGCGGTTCTGGTCGCCCTGCGCGCCCGGGACGCGGCGGCGGCCGAGGCCGCCATGCGTCAGCATCTGGTGGCGGCACACCGGGCACGGCTGCGCCAGTTCCGCGCCCTGCCCTTGTCGGCTAACGGAGCGGCCCGGGATGTTGAAAACGGGAATGTCGAAAACGGGGATGTTTGATACGGGGATGTTTGATAAGGACCAAGTCTGGGACGTGATCGTGGTGGGCGGCGGCAACGCCGCGCTCTGCGCCGCCATGACGGCGGCCGAGGCGGGCGCCGAGGTGCTGCTGCTGGAAGGCGCGCCCAAGCCCTACCGCGGCGGCAACAGCCGGCACACCCGGAACTTCCGCTGCATGCACCGGGGACCCTTGTCGGTGCTGTCGGACAGCTACGAAGAAACGGAATACTTCGATGATCTGATCCGGGTGACAAAGGGCAAAACGGATGAGCGCCTGGCCCGCCTGGCGATCCAGACCTCCGAGGCCTGCCTGCCCTGGATGGCGGCCCATGGCGTGCGGTTCCAGGCCTCCCTCTCCGGCACCCTCTCCCTGAAGCGTACCAACGCGTTTTTCCTGGGCGGCGGCAAGGCCCTGGTCAACGCCTACTACGCCACCTGCGAGGATTTGGGCGTCACCGTCGCTTACGAAGCCACGGTGACCCACATCGAGATCGCACAAGGGTCTTTCAAAGGTGTCACCGTCCAAACAAAGGACGGCCGGATCCGGGTTAGAGGCCGGGCCTGCGTCATTGCCGCGGGCGGGTTCCAATCGGATCTGGACTGGCTGGCCGATGCCTGGGGCCCTCCGGCACGGAACTTTCTGATACGGGGGACACCATACAATCGCGGCGTTGTCCTGAAAGACATGCTGGACCAAGGCGCCCAGTCGGTGGGCGATCCCACCCAATGCCATGCGGTGGCCATCGACGGGCGGGCGCCCCGGTTCGACGGCGGCATCGTCACCCGCATTGACTGCGTGCCCTTTTCCATCGTGGTCAACAAAAACGCCCAACGGTTTTATGACGAAGGCGAGGACGTTTGGCCCAAGCGCTACGCCATTTGGGGCCGCTTGGTGGCGGCCCAGCCCGACCAGGTCGCCTTTGCCATCATCGACAGCAAGAGCCTGGATCTCTTCATGCCCACGGTCTTTCCGCCGGTCAAAGCGGACACCATCGAAGAATTGGGCACGGCGCTCGGCCTGCCCTCCTCTCCCCTGGCCGAAACGGTCGCCGCCTATAATGAGGCCTGCAGGGAGGGCGCGTTTCATCCAACGGAATTGGATGGCCTATCGACCTACGGGTTGACGCCGGAAAAGACCAACTGGGCCCGCCCCATCAAAGAACCTCCGTACTACGGCTATAGCCTGCGCACGGGTGTCACCTTTACTTACCTAGGGCTGAAAGTGGATGAAACCGCGCGGGTGTTTGGCCCGGAGGGCCTTTATGAGAACATTTGGGCGGCGGGCGAAACCATGGCGGGGTCCATCCTGGGCCAGGGTTATCTGGCCGGCTTCG
>JANQKX010000407.1 GCA_028280915.1 Kiloniellaceae bacterium | reverse complement strand
ATTCACGGTCAGCCAGGACGCCCGTGCCTTGGTGGTATCGGCCAGGTCGCTGTAGAGGTCGGTTTCACCCACGCCGCCCAGTTTCATCAAGTCGTCTTCGGCTTCCTCGTCGATCACGTGAACCACGTCGTCCACGGTGATCACACCGACCAGGCGCCCGGCCTCGTCCAGCACCGGCGCGGAAACCAGGCCGTATTGGCGAAAGACATAGGCCACGTCTTCTTGGTTCATGGTCACCGGCACGCTGTTGATTTCCGTGTCCATGATCTGGGTAAGCGGCACCGGCCGCCGGGTGCGCATGACCCGGCTGAGGGGCAGCGTGCCCACCGGATGATGCTTGGGGTTCACCACGAAGAGGTCGTAGAAGTCGTCGGGCAAATTCTCGGCCGCGCGCATGTAGTCGATGGTCTCGCCCACGGTCCAGGCCTCGGGCGCCACGACCAGTTCCCGCTGCATGATCCGCCCGGCCGAATCCTCGGGGAAGGTCTGGCTTTCCTCCAGCACCATGCGGTTGGCTTCGGGCAGGGACGGCAGGATGATTTGCTGGATGTCATCGTCCAGCTCATCAAAAACCTCCACCGCGTCGTCGCTGTCCAGTTCCTCGATGGAGCGGGCCAGGCCCACGGTACCCAGGGCCTCGGTGACCTCTTCGAACACACTGCCGCTCAGGTGGGGCAAGGCCTCCGCGTCGAAGTCCGGCCCCAACAGCTTGACCAGTTGCACCCGCTCGTCCCTGTCCAGGTTCTCCAGCAGATCCGCCAGGTCGGCTTCGTGCACGTCCGCCAGCAAGCGCCGAGCCTCGTCATCGTCCGCCGCTTCCAGGGCGTCCTGCACGGCAAAGACCAAGTCCAAGGACAGACCGATGTTATCGTCCGCCGCTTCCGGCAACCAGGTGACGTCATCGAAAATCTGCGCCGCCGCCTCGTGCAGCTTTTTCTTCTTGGCCTTTTTTTTCTTTCGCGCCTTATCCTTCTTGGGCTTGGGCGGCTCTTCCTCGTTCTGTGGATCGGCGATTTCGATGGGATCGGTCATGTGATCGGATTAGGCCTCTTCCCGGTCCTGGGAATCCACAACGGCAAAGGCGGTCATGTTCACGATGCCCCGGGCGGTCACCGAGGAGTTGAGAACATGGGCCGGCAAGGCGGTGCCCACCAGGATGGGCCCCACGGCCAAGCCCCGGCCCAGGGTGCACAGCAAACGCAAGGCGATGTTAGCCGCGTCCAGCGAGGGCATGATGAGAAGGTTGGCCGTGCCCTTTAAACAGGAGTCGGGAAACACGGTTTCCAGCAGGGCCGCATCGGTCGCCGTATCCGCATGCATCTCCCCTTCCACCTCCAGATCCGGATGGCGCTCGTGCAGGATACGTACGGCCTCGCGCATTTTCACCGCCGAGCGGTGATCCGTGCTGCCGAAGTTGGAGTGGGACAGGAGCGCCACCTTGGGCCGGACGCCGAAACGGCGCACCGCGTTGGCCGACATCACGGTCATTTCCGCCAGTTCCTCCGGCCCGGGATCGAAGCTCACATGGGTATCGGCCATGAAATAGGTCGCATGCTCAAGGATGATCGCGTTCAGGGCCGACAGGTCGCGCACGCCCGGCGCCAGGCCGATCACGTCGACCACGTGGGCCAGGTGACTGCGAAAGGCCCCCACGGCGCCGCAGATCATGGCATCCGCGTCCCCCAGCACCACCGCCAAGGCGGCGATCACCGTGGAATCGGTCCGCGCCACGGTGCGCGCCTGGGCCGGGGAGACGCCGCGGCGGCCCATGATCTGGTGGTAGCGGCCCCAATAGGTGTCATAGCGGGGGTCATCATTCGGGTCGATCAGGTCAAAATCACGACCATGCTGGAGCCGCAGGCCCAGCCGCTCGATGCGATTTTTCAAGACCGTTGGCCGGGCGATCAGGGTCGGCCGGGCAATGCCCTCGTCAACCACCACCTGCACCGCGCGCAGCACCCGCGCGTCCTCCCCCTCCGCGTAGATCACCCGCTTGGGCGCCTTCTTGGCCTGATCGAAAATGGGCCGCATGAACATGCCCGAGCGAAAGACAAAGCGCATGAGCGTGCGGCGATAAGTCTCGAAGTCCTCAATGGGCCGGGAAGCCACGCCGCTGTCCATGGCCGCCCGGGCCACGGCCGGCGCGATCTCCAGGATCAAGCGCGGGTCGAAGGGGCTGGGGATCACGTAGTCCGGACCGAAGCTCTTGGAAACGCCGCCCATGGCCTTGGCCACCACCTCGCTGGGCTCGGCCATGGCCAGATCGGCGATGGCCTTCACGCAAGCCACCTTCATTTCCTCGTTGATGGCCGTGGCGCCGCAGTCCAAGGCCCCCTTGAAGATGAAGGGAAAGCACAGGACGTTGTTGACCTGATTGGGAAAATCCGAGCGGCCGGTAGCGATGATAGCGTCGTCCCGCACGTCGCGCACCTCGTCGGGCATGATTTCCGGATTGGGGTTGGCCAGCGCCATGATGATGGGATGGGGCGCCATGCGCGCCACCATGTCCTTTTTCAACACCCCGGCCGCCGACAAGCCCAGGAAAATATCGGCCCCGTCGATCACGTCGTCCAAGGTGCGCAGATCGGTCTTCTGGGCATAGACCGACTTCCACTGATCCATCTGCTCGGCCCGTCCCTCATAGACCACGCCCAAGATGTCGGTCACCCAAACGTTTTCCCGCTTCAGCCCCAGGGTGACCAGCAGGTTGAGGCAGGCCAGGGCCGCCGCCCCCGCGCCCGACACGGCCAGCTTAACCGAACCGATGTCCTTGCCCACCAGGCGCAGGCCGTTATAGATGGCCGCCGCCACGATGATCGCCGTGCCGTGCTGATCGTCGTGGAACACCGGGATCTTCATGCGCTTCCGCAGTGCCTCTTCCACGATGAAGCATTCGGGCGCCTTGATATCCTCCAGATTGATGCCGCCGAAAGTGGGTTCCAGCGCCGCCACCACTTCGATGAAACGGTCGGGATCGGTGGCGTCCACCTCAATATCGAACACATCGATACCGGCGAACTTCTTGAAGAGAACCGCCTTGCCTTCCATGACCGGCTTGGACGCCAAGGCCCCGATGGAGCCCAGGCCAAGCACCGCGGTGCCGTTGGTCACCACCCCCACCAGATTGGCGCGGGTGGTCAGCTCAGCGGCCAAGAGGGGCTGCTCGGCGATTTCCATGCAGGCGGCGGCCACCCCCGGCGAATAGGCCAGCGACAAGTCCCGCTGGGTGCCCATGGGCTTGGTGGCCCGTATCTCCAACTTCCCGGGCCGCGGCCGGCGATGGTAGTCGAGCGCCGCATTCTTTAGTTCGTCGGCCATGCTTCCTCCCTCTCAAAACGCTCTCGGTTTGGTAGCAGACTACCCTTGCTGGCCCACGGCGCAAAGAACCAATGCGCCATGGTTTTGCCAACCGCGTTCGAATGCGGGAAAAGTCATGTCTTCGGCAAGGACTTGGGCTATCTATTGATCATGGAACGCGAGACCCATTCAGGCGTGACGTGGCGCCGGGACCCTGACCTGGTGCCCTACCCCGACGCGGTGGCCCAAATGGAATCCCGGGTCGCCGCCATTCGCGCGGGGACGGCGCCGGAGCTGGTGTGGCTCTTGGAGCACCCGCCCCTCTACACCGCCGGCACCTCCGCCCGGGCCGAGGATCTTTTGACGCCGGACCGCTTTCCCGTCTACAAAACGGGGCGGGGCGGCGAATACACCTATCACGGCCCCGGCCAGCGGGTGGCCTATGTCATGCTGGACCTGAAACGGCGCGGCCCGGATCTGCGCCATTTCGTCTGGCAATTGGAAGAATGGATCATCCGCAGTCTCGCCGAGCTGGGGGTGACCGGTGAGCGGCGCGTCGGCCGGGTGGGCATCTGGGTGGAGCGGGGCGGTGGCCGGG
>JANQKX010000393.1 GCA_028280915.1 Kiloniellaceae bacterium | reverse complement strand
AAACCCGGTGACGACGGCGGCGGCGGCCAGCCCCATATTGCCAAAGACCCCGTTCACGGCCAGCGCCCGGCCGCTGCGCGTCGCCACGTCCGGCACCATGGCCAGGCCAATGGGATGGTAGAGGGAGGCAAAGAGCCCCAGCAGCGCCAAGGCGCCCATCAAGCTCCAGGGGCCGGTCGTCAAGGCCGCCAGCAGACTGGCCACGCCGCAGCCCAGGAAGAACACCGCGATCAACTGGGTGCGGTCAAAGCGATCGCCAAGCCAGCCCGCCGGCAAGGTGCCCGCGGCGAAGAGCACGTAAACCGGTGTGCCCAGCGCCAGGGTCTCGCCATAGCTCAGGTTCCACTGGGTCGCGATGGCGATGGCCGCGGTGGGAAAGATCAGCAAAAAGAAATGATCGAAGAAATGGGCCAAGTTCAAGAACATCAAGGCTTCCCGGCGCGACATGATTGCTTCTCCGTTTTCAGATCGTGCTTGCATCATAGGCCAGACCGATTCTACATTCTATCGACGAATTTCCAATTTATGTCTCTAAAGTGCCAAACTGGAGCATTCCCATGGCGGCTGCGGCGATCACCATCGAAGGGCTCGCCACCGACTACCCGGCGGGGGCGGTGATCGCCCCTCATGTCCACGGGGCTCATCAAATCGTCCATGCCTTGGGTGGGGTCATGCGGGTTCTGGTGGCCGACGGCCTATGGGTCGTGCCGCCGGGTCGTGCTTTATGGGTACCGGCTCGGACACGACACGAGATCCATTGCATCGGCCGTCTGGGCATGCGCACCGTTTATCTGGCCGGGGATCACCCGAGCTTTCCCGACCGGGTCAAGGTGACGACCGTTTCTAGCCTGATGCGGGAGATCATGGTGCGCCTGGCCGAAAACGCCCCCGCCCATCAAAAGCCTCACTTCACCGCCCTTCTGATCGATGAGATCGCCGCCTTGACCTTCGAGCCCCTGCACCTGCCCCGCGCCAAGGACCCCCGGGTCGCCCGCATGACGGCCGATTTCCTGGCGGATCCCGCCGATAACAAGCCCCTGACGGAATGGGCCCACGACCTTGGTCTGTCGCCCCGCACCTTGATCCGGCGCATCAAGGAGGAGACGGGCATGTCCTTCCGCGAACTGCGCCGCCAGGCCCGAATTCTCGCCGCCCTGGAATACCTGTCTCTGGGCGACAAGGTCACCAACGTGGCGCTGGACGTGGGCTTTGAAAGCCCCAGCGCCTTCATTCAAGCCTTTCGCTCGGTGACCGGCCAAACACCCGGCCACTATCTCAATCGGGGCCGGTAGGGCCGACAGAAAATACACCAGTAGAAGGAAAATGGAGAGATGACAGATCAAACAAAGCGAGCGGTGGTGGAACAACGCCTGCAGAACGCCTTGGCGGCCCGCTTCGGCGAAGACATTTCCATACCCGAGGGAACCCAAGGCCTTGACGCACTCTTGGTCCAGGCCGAGCACCGCAGCCTGCGGGCTTATGCGGACCGGCCCGTGTCCGGCGACCTGCTGCGGCTGATCTGTGCCGTCGCCCTTTCAGCCCCGTCCAAATCGGATCTGCAGCAGGCCGACATCATCATGGTCGAGGAGACGGCCCAGCGCCAGGCGATCGCCGAGCTTATCCCGACCATGCCTTGGGTGGGCGCGGCCCCGGCCTTCCTCGTGGTCTGCGGCAACGGCGAGCGCCTGCTGGCCGCGTCCCGCCTGCACGGGGTCGACTTTGCCAATCGGCATATGGATCAGTTGTTCAACGCCTCGGTGGATGCCGCCCTGGTCTTGCAGAACCTGATCACCGCCGCCGACGCCGTGGGGCTGGGGTCTTGCCCCATCAGCGTGCTGCGCAACCATGCCCCCGTGGTCGACCGGATTTTGACCCTGCCCGACTTCGTGTTTCCCGTGGCCGGC
>JANQKX010000031.1 GCA_028280915.1 Kiloniellaceae bacterium | reverse complement strand
CTGGCTGCATTCGGCCTCCATCAATCCCTTGCGGGCCGCCGCCGACCGCTTGGGCTTTGCCTATGACCGCGGCTTTTCCTTCGGCAAACGGGCGCTTTTCGCCGGCCGGCGCCGCTTGACCGACGACCAGGTTCAACAGGTGGACACCGCCTTGGAGGACGCCTTCGAGGCGCTGGCCGACAGTCTGGTGGAGGACCGTCACGGCGGCGGACAGGATGTGGCGGTCAGCGAGATGGTGGACCAAAGCGGGCCGTGGTACCCCCTGTTCGAGAACATCTTCAGCCTGATGACCAGCGGGACGCCCGCCACCGTCTCGGCGCTGGATTTCGCCCGCGCCCGCGACACCTTCGAGGATTATCCCGTGGCCGATGGCTTGGGCGCGCTGGTGCTGGCCAATGCCCGCCAGGTGACGGTTCAGACCCGCAGTGCCGTGCGTCTGGTCGACTGGCGCGGCCGCTCCGTGGCCTTGGAAACCGACCAGGGCCGCCTTAAAGCCAAGGCCGTGATCATCACGGTTTCCACCGGCGTCTTGGGAGTAAAGGCGATCCGTTTCACCCCGGCCCTGCCCAGCGCCATTCAGTCAGCCATCGCCGCCTGCCCCTTGGGCCATTACGAAAAGGTGGTGTTGCACCTGCGCGAACCCCTGGCCGCGGCGCTTATGGGATTGCCCCCTTGCCTGACCGCCTTCACCCGGGACCGGGCCGGTAGGATCGGCAATCCGGTCAGCTACCTGATCCGGCCCTTCGGGCGGCCGTTGGTGGTGGCGGAGATCGCCGGTCCGGTGCTACAGGATTTGATGAGGGAAGGGCCCGCGGCCCTGGTGGAGCATGCTGTCACCGGTTTGGAAGGGGCCTTGGGCCTGAAGCTGCGGCGCCAGATCGAAGCCAGCTTGGTGACCGACTGGCGGGGCGATCCCTTGATCCGCGGTGCCTACTCGTTTGCCCAGCCGGGCCGGGCCCACGAGCGTCAGCGGCTGGCGGCGCCCATCGGTGGGCGCATCTTCCTGGCCGGCGAGGCGGTGTCCCTGGAACACTTCGCCTCCTGCCACGGCGCCCACATGAGCGGCATCGCCGCCGCCAAAAAAGCCCTGGCCGCGATTAAGGGGTGAGGGGGGCCTTTCCGGCCTTCAAATAATGAGGGCCATTTTAAGGATGGCCTCGCGATGAAACGGATGGGATATGACAATCGAACAATGGCTGATTTTCGTGGGTGTTTGGGTCCTGGCCGGGCTGCCCTTGGGTCCCAATGCGCTCAACTGCATCGCGTTATCGGCCAGCCGGGGCTTCAAGCGGTCTTTGTGGGCGGTGGTAGGGATTTTGCTGGCGGCCATGACCCACAAGCTGGCGGTGATCCTGGGAGTGGCGACTATCTTGCTGGCCAATGCCGGGCTTTTCACCGTTCTAAAGCTCTGCGGGGCGGCCTATCTCATTTGGATGGGGATCAGCCTGTGGCGCAAGGCGGGGCGGGCCATCCAGTTGGATAAAGGGGCAGCGGCGTCCCGGCCCGGCAAGATCATCGCTCAGGCCTTTATGATTTCCATGAGCAATCCCAAGGCAATCCTCGCCTATTTCGCGGTCTTTTCCCAGTTCATCAGCCCGGATCAGGCCTTGGCGCCTCA
>JANQKX010000315.1 GCA_028280915.1 Kiloniellaceae bacterium | reverse complement strand
ATCTGCAACCGTGCGGCCCTGAATTGAGCGCGATCGACCACCCGGTTGAAGGGGCGGGAGGCGCGAAAAAATCGCCATCCGAGTGGTTTTTGCGGGAACCCCTTGGTTATCCACCAAATCTGTGGATAAGGCTGTTGTTATCTTGCCCAACGAAAGGCCGGGGCCTTGTGACCCCTTGGATTCAATCGCATTGCCTAAAAATTAGGCACAATATTTAATGCATTGATTCTATTTATAAAAAAACAAGTCAAGTGTAAACAAACCGTAACATTTAGAAAAAGTGCCGCGAAGGGACGGGGAAGTACCGGTTTCAATCCCCCCTGTGCAAAACTTTACGGCGGGGCGGCGGCGGCGGGCCTGGCAAGCCGTGAATTACCAAGCACTTAGTTAAACCGTTTAAAGTTTCCGGATGAAGCTTTGGTGACGGAAATGACGGGACAGCATGGCAAAAACGACCGGTCGGGACTACGACTCCGCGGCCCCTTTTTGACGCCGTCTTTCGATCTCCACGCCGATGGCGGCGGTGTCCGCGTAGCGGTCCAACTTCTCCACCCGGATCCGGCTGGCGACGACGCTGGGAAAGTCAAAACAGCGCCGGGCGATTTCCTCGATGAGGGATTCGAGCAATTGAAAACGGCCTTCCCGGTAGACTTCCCGCACCAGGCGAATCACCAGGCCATAGCTTAGGACCTCGCCGATGTCATCGTCCTGGGGCGGTGCGGGAGCCAGGTCCAGGGTCAGGTTCAAGCATAAGCGTTGGACCCGGCGCCGCTCTTCCTCGGTGACACCGATGTGGACGGAAAAGATGTGATCGCGCAGCACGATCCGCTGGGCCACGGCGATCGTGTCGGCCGCCGCCAAAGACCCGGATTTCGATGTGTCTGCAATCGTGGTCGGCACGGCTTTTGGCTCCCATGGGTGTGGCACGCTTTGGGCGAAGGAACCCCCGGCACCGACACACCTGCCGGACCAATTTAGGCCAAGTACTCCCCCCCGTCCATGGCCAGCATTTGCCCGGTTATGGATTTGGCTTCAATAAAAAACCGGATGGCCGCGCAAATCTCCTGTGGATCGGTGCCCCGGCCCAAGGGCAATTGGGCCACGAACTGGTCGTAGGCCGCCCAGGATACGCCCTTTTCCGGATAGGCGTATCCGGGGCCGATGGCGTTGACCCGAATGCGCGGGGCCAAGGCCCGGGCCAGGCTTCGGGTGAGGCTCCACAGGCCCGATTTGGACAGGCTGTAACTGACGTAGTCCGGCGGCAGGTCCCAGACCCGCTGATCCAGGATATTGATGATCAGGCCGCCCTGATCCGGCGGCAAGGCACGGGCGAAATTTTGCATCAGGACAAAAGGGGCCCGCAGATTGGTTTCCATGTGCCGGTCCCAGCTGTCCCGCGTCGCGCTTTCCATGGTGTCGTGCTCGAACACCGAGGCGTTGTTGACGAGGCAGCCGAGGGGGCCGAGGGCAGCCGTGGCGCGGGCGATCAAATCCTGGCTTTGGGATTCAAGGGCCAGGTCGGCGGCCAGGGCGACGGCTTCGCCGCCTGCTTGCTTTATCTCTGCAACCAAGGCCTCCGCCTCCGCTTGGGAGTGGCGGTAGTGCACGGCGACGCGCCAGGACCGGCGGGCGAAATCTTGCGCGATGATCCGGCCGATGCGCTGCCCGGCGCCGGTGATGAGCACGCTTCGACTGTAGTTATCCGGATGGGCCTTCAAGGGATCGGGCGGCGCTTCTTCGGTCATGGACGGGCAGGTTCCTCGGGGCGGCCCAGCAATCGCTGGCGGGCCGATGGCTTCAGGCAGCCAGGGACAAGAGGCGATGCGGATCGAATTGATAGAGCACGAAGAGCACATAGAGCGCGACGAAGGCAAAGCCCTCGAGCCGGCCCATGCGCTTGCGCAGAAAGATCACCGGCAGCAGCAGCAAGGTGACCCCGACCATCACCCACATGTCGAAGTCGATGATTTCCGGCGAGACCTGGAAGGGCACGATGGACGCCAGGGCGCCGATGATCATCAAGATGTTGGCGATGTTCGAGCCCAGCACATTGCCCAGGGCCACGTCCGTGTGGCCCCTGAGCGCCGCGATCATGGAGGTGGCCAACTCCGGCAGGGAGGTGCCGAAGGCCACCAGGGTGAGGCCGATCACCGCTTCGGACACCCCCGCCGCCCGGGCGATGGAAACGGAGCCCTGGACCAGGAGTTCCGATCCGGCGGCCAAGGCGGCGACGCCGATCACCACGAAGCAGACCGCGACCTTGATCGTTCGATGGGCGCCGCCCGTTTCCTCAAGTTCGGCCCGGGTTTCGCTGTCGGCGCGGGCCGTGCGCCGCTCCAGGTAGTAGCTGAGCCAGTAGTAGCCGAACAGGATGATCAGCATGGCGGCGCCGTAAATCCGGTCGATGGTGCCCATGAGCGCCAGGACGATGAAAACGGCGGTGGCAAACAAGAGGGCCACCGTGTCCCGGGTCAGCTGCCGCGGATTGATGAGGATGGGCTTGACCATGGCCGCGGCGCCCAGGATGAGCAGGATGTTGGCGATGTTGGAGCCGACCACGTTGCCCACCCCCACATCGGTCGCGCCCTCCAAGCCGGCGGTGACCGTCACCATCAACTCGGGCATGGAAGTGGCCAGGGAGACGATGGTCAAGCCGATCAGCAAGGGGGGCAGGCCGGAGCGCAGGGCGATGCTGATCGCGCCGCGCAAAAGGACTTCTCCGCCGAGGAACAGCAATACAAGTCCCGCGCCGGTCATCAAAAAGGCCATTACCGTCATATTATCGCTCTGAGTTGTGAAAAAATGGCCTTTTTTGAGACTCAACAGGGCTGCAAAGGGGTGCTAAGTCCGCACACCTAAATGATAAATTCTAAATGTTGACGCGCCCGGCAGATGTCAATGACGGAAGTTGGTCGGCGCTTGTGCGGGGGCGATTAATCTTCGCTCGGCTCGGTCTCGGCGGTCTTGGGATCGAAGGCCAGGGCGGCCGAGTTCATGCAAAAGCGCTGCCCCGTGGGCTGGGGGCCGTCGTCGAAGACATGCCCCAGGTGGGCATCGCAGCGGGCGCAGAGCACTTCCACCCGGCGCATCCAAAGGCTCCGGTCTTCCCGGAGATCGACGGCATCGGCGGTGATGGGCGCCCAGTAGCTGGGCCAGCCCGAGCCGGAATCATACTTGGTGTCCGAGCTGAAGAGGGGTTGGTCGCAGCAGATGCAGCGGTAGGTGCCGCTGCCCTTGTGATCG
>JANQKX010000300.1 GCA_028280915.1 Kiloniellaceae bacterium | reverse complement strand
TCAGCCCCGTGCCCGGGGCCGACCTTCGCGCTGTTCCGCCGGATAGCCCATGGACCAGTCCAGGCAGATGCCATAGCGGTCCACCCGTCCGCCGCTCTTGGCGATGGCTTTGTGGATGGTGCCATAAGCCTCACGGCTCTTGCCCGGGTCCCGGTAGCCGATCTGGGCGTGAAACATGAGCTGCCGATCCGTCATGGCCCGGCGTTTGTACGCCGCTTCGCAGGCCACTTGGTGATGCTCCAAAAAGGGACAAGACCCCAGCCGCACCTCCGCGGCCCGCGCCCGCCCGTGCGCCATGACATCGGCCCCGTCGGGCAGATCACCTTCCGGAAAGATCTGCGATCTTTTGAGCGGCTCTTCTATCACCGTGTTTCCTCCGCAGGCCCATCCGGTTTAGGGATATCGGCCATAAAGGTTGTCATGTCACCATATCCGACGAAGCGATATTCATAGTTCAACGAGAGTCTCTCGGCAATTTCTTGCGCTTTAATTTGAAGTTCCAGGTCCTCGGTCTGCGCCATATAGACCAGGCGGCGATAGTTGCCGAAGACAAATGCGAGCATATCCGGATGCCGGTCCAGCCCGATGGCCTCCCAAACGAACTTGTCGAAGTGCCGGCAGAAATAGTCGGTCAGGAAAAAAGTGGTGATGTCACCGTCGGCATGGTCTTCAAACGCCTGATTGCCATGAAAAAAGGAAAAACAGTGGGGTCCGGGAATACGCTCCACGCCGCCCGCCTCCGCCAGAACTTCGTCCAACAAACCGCCGGTGCCGCAGTCCCCGTAGAGCACAAAGATCTTTTGGTAGCGGCCGCGGGCGCTCTTGATTTTCTCCCGCACCGCCTCGGGTATGAGCGCCGGGCGGTGATGCAGCTTGGCCGGCAAGCAGGCCACGTCCAGATGCCGCCAATGGTTTTTTTCGATGAGGTGAATGATCTCCCGTCCCAAGGCGCCGCAGGCAATGAGTAAAACCCGGCCCTGGCCCCGCTTGAAGCGAAAGGCGTCAACTCCCTCCTCCATTCCCTCGGACTCCTTTCCTGCTCCTACGAAACGGCCGTGGACCCAAACGGCCGCCTGTGATTTGCTGCATCCTGCCGGTCGGCGGGACCGGCCGCTGGGGCAACACCATGAGACACGCGATTGAGACACACCATGAGTCTAGCCGACCTTTTGATCATTGACGCCCAAAAAATCGATGAACTGCTCGATTACCCTGCCCTGATGGACGCCCTGCACGCGGCCCACCTGGAGGAAGAAGGCCTGGTCGAGCGCGGCATGGTGACCCAAGAGCGCCCGAATGACCTGCCGCCGAACCAGTTTTTGTACCTGCCATCCTGGCAGGGAAGCGAACTTGGTCTCAAGGCGGTGACCGTATTCCCATCGAATCAGCCGCCCCTGGCAAGCGTCCACGCCCTCTATCTGCTGTTCGATGCAACAGATGGTCGGCCAATCGCCATCCTTGACGGCACGGCGCTGACACCTTGGAAAACGGCGGCGGATTCGGGACTGGGCAGCCGCCTCTTGGCCCGGGAGGACTGCCAAAGCTTGCTCATGGTGGGCGCCGGGGTGATGGCGCCCCATCTGATCCGCGCCCATCTGGCGGCCCGCCCCGGCCTGACCCAAGTCACCGTCTGGAACCGCAGCCCTGACCGGGCCGAAACGCTGGCCGCCAACCTGGCGCCGGAACTGGCGGCCAGGGGAGCGGAAGTTTCCGCAACCCGGGACATCGAAACCGCGGCCCGCCGAGCGGATCTCATCAGCTGCGCCACGGCCGCCAACGACCCGGTCATAAAAGGCGCCTGGCTCAAACCGGGCTGCCATTTGGATTTGGTCGGCAGCTTCACCGAAGACATGCGCGAATGCGACGATGACGGAGTTCGGCGCGCTCAGGTCTTTGTGGACCATAAGAAGTTCACGCCTTACGAGATCGGTGATCTGAGCCAGCCCCTGAAATCCGGCGTTCTGGCGCCCGGTGACCTGCTGGGGGATCTTTTCGATCTGTGCCAAGGCAAGTGCGGGGGCCGGGCCTCAGCGGACGCGATCACCCTGTTCAAGAATGGCGGCGGCGGCCACCTGGACCTCATGACCGCCAAGTACATCGTCAAAAAGACTCTCGCCGAGAGTTAGGCGTTAGGGAATTAGGCGACAGGGAGTTGCGCGCCAGAAGTCTGGGCGGCAGAGGTTTGGGCGGTAGGGGACTATGTATCGCCTGCCCCGTGCCGCCTGCCCCGTGCCGCCTGTCCCGTGCCGCCTGTCCCGTATCGACTGTCCCGTATCGACTGTCCCGTATCGACTGCCCCCAAAAAAAATACGCCCACTTGAAAAAATATCATTTGCGAATGATTATCAATCTTAATATAATCGCCCCAACATGATCAGTCGGAGCTTTAGTTCATGCCCCTCGACAGTGCCCGCCAATCGAAGAACCACATGCTCAAGCTTTCGGATATTGGATGGCAAGATCAGGTGCTTATCGCGGCGTTTCGTCGTTGGGTCGTCGGCTGGACCTGTAATGACGTGCGTCATTGGAACCGAGTGCGCCGGGACCTGCGCGATGAACTGGGGCATGACCCGTCGGAAACAGCGGTAACCGCGGTGGCAGGCTTGGTGGCCAATTTGGGCCGTGCCGGGCAGATGCCAGTGAGAAGCCATCCTCCCTGCTGCACCTTCCTCAGCCCCACCGAGGTGCAGTTGGCGGAACTTTTTACAGCCTGCCGCCGCGGTGACAGGATCCGGGCGCGCCAAATTGCCCGGCACATGGTCGCCGACGCCGAGGGCGCGGAGCTGCTGATATGGGCCACCCGCCTGGTCAGCGCGGCCGCGCCGTGCTGCGACCTCGCCCACGCCATCGAAGCGCAGGCCATCGAATCCCAGGCCATCGAAGCGATCTGATCCGGTCCCTTTTACAGGACCGTCATCTTTCCAAGGCCACCCTTGCCAAGCCCCCCTTAAGCGCCGGCACCGCCCTCGATCAGCTCCCAGAGTAAATCTCGGGGATAAGGCGGCCTGGCAGAGGGTGTCGCGGAGCCCTCCCTGCGGTTCCTGCGCCGGGTCCTAATCTTTCCAGAACACCGCAAATTCAGCGTCGAACATCTTAGAGACCGTTTGAGAAGGCTTTGCGAGGGTTAGCGTTTGTGATTCAAGCTTGTTATGTGGAACCAAGCGACGCGAG
>JANQKX010000286.1 GCA_028280915.1 Kiloniellaceae bacterium | reverse complement strand
GCCGGCCCCATGATTGCCTTGGCCATGGGCGGCGCGCTTTTCCTGGGCCGCGGCCTCAACGGCCTGGCCATGGGCGAGGCGGCGGCGTATCACCTTGGGGTCAACGTGCAGCGGCTGAAAAACGGCGCGGTGCTGACCGTGGCCGCGGCGACGGGGGGCGCGGTGGCCGTGGCCGGAGGGATCGGATTCATCGGGATCGTCGTGCCCCACCTTCTGCGCCTGGCGACCGGGCCGGATCACGAGCCCCTGTTGATCAACGCGGCCTTGCTCGGCGCCGTTTTTCTGCTCTTGGCCGATGTGATTTCCCGGGTCGTGGTGGCGCCCACCGAACTGCCCATCGGCATCGTGACGGCGGTTTTGGGCGCGCCGGTTTTCCTTTGGATTTTGCTTCGGCGCCGCGGCATGGTGGACCTGTGAGCCTCACCGCGCGTCACCTTGTTGTTCACCTGGGCCGTCAAGAGGTGCTGCGGGGCGTGGATTTCGACGCCTCTCCCGGCCAGGTAACCGCCATCGTCGGCCCCAACGGGTCCGGCAAAACCACGCTGATGCGCGCCCTGACGGGTGAAGTGCCCTACCAGGGCAGGGTCGAAATCATGGGCCGGGACATTGCCAAGGCCAAGGCGTGGCAGCTCGCCGCCCGGCGGGCGGTTTTGCCCCAGGCGACGGTCTTGGCGTTTCCTTTCACCGTGATCGAGGTGGTCCGCATGGGCCTGATGATGGGCGCCTATGGCGGCGACCCCGCGCTTCCGGCTCGCGCCTTGGCCTGGGTCGGCCTCGGCGGCTGCGAGGGGCGCTTTTTCCAGGAACTGTCGGGCGGCGAGCAGCAACGGGTCCATCTGGCCCGGGTGCTTGTCCAGGTGTGGCAGCCGGTGGATGACCATGGGCCGTGCTGGCTTTTGCTGGACGAGCCCGTCTCCAGTCTGGATATCGCGCACCAGCTCGAAGTGATGTCGCTGATCGCCGATTATGCCGCGCGCGGCGGCGGTGTGGTCGCCGTCATGCACGACTTGAACCTGACCGCGCTGACGGCCCATCGGATCGCGATCATGAAAGACGGCCGCGTCCGTGCCGCCGGCTCGCCCGTTGACGTGATGACCGACGAGATCCTGTCAGAGGTCTATGGGTGCCGTCTGCGCGTGGGAATCACGCCCCAAGGGCCGGCGCCTTTTATCCTGCCCCACAACGCCGCCCTGCACTGAAGCCCCGGCCTGGCGGAAAACTGTCAGGTGTCGGCGACTAAAAAGCCTTCCCGCACCAGCCGGCGCACCAGGACCAGGCGGCCCTTTTCATCCAGTCCGCCGGGGATGTCGGCGACCTTGATGCTTGGCCAGAGTGGACTGTGGCAGGTCGAGGCTTTTGGTGTCATTCGGTTTTGAGCCGTTTCCCGTGAGCGAAGACCCACAGCAGCGCCAGGAGCACCAGCAGCACCGCTTGCGCGCCCAATGACTCGTAGCTTGGGAAAAGGCCCAACCAGGAGAGGCTCGGCAGGCCCGCTATCTTGGTGGTGCTGATCCAGCCGGCGACCTGCAACTCCAGTACCCCTTTGCCGATAAAGACAAACGACATGGCAAAGAGCAGGACGGCGGTGGCGGTGAAAAAGGGCTTGAGGGGTATTTTCACGGCAAAGAAACGGAACAGGAAAAAGACGATCAGCAGCACCGCTGCGGCGGCGGCGAAGCCCAGGGCGATGGCGTTTTTCTGGTCCTCCGCGCCGGCCAGCAAGGCTTGATAAAACAACACCGTTTCCGCGCCTTCGCGAAACACCGCCAGGAAGGCGGCAAATCCAAGGGCGAGCACGCTGCCCGATGACACGGCTTGATCCACCTGCGCGGTGATGTATCCCTGCCAGCGCTCCGCTTCCCGTTTGGCGAAGAGCCAGCAACTGACGTAAAACAGCACCGCCGCCGCCAGCAGCAGGGTGATGCCTTCGATCAGCTCCCGCTGCAGCCCGCTGAGCCGCACGGCGCCGGCGGCCAGGTAGGCGAGACCGGCGCTGGCCAAAAGCGCCAGGATACAGCTCCACCAAATGACCCGCACCTGATCGCCGGCACCCACCCGGCGGAGATACATGACCAGGGCTGAAATGACCAGTATGGCCTCCGCACCCTCGCGCAGCAGGATGAAAAACGATTGCAGGAACGACGGCCAGAAGCCCTGGTTTAGATCTTGTTCATCCAGCATGGCCTTGGCCTCTTGAAGCCGGGACTTCAGGGCGGTCCAGGTTTCCGCCAAGGATGCCTTGGGCTGCCCGCCCATGGATTGCCCGATCAGCTGACTGAAATGGGATTCGATGTCCAAGAGCATTTCCTTGTCGGACGCACCGATCCTGAACTCCAGTCCGCTGGCTTCGAAGAGGTCGAAATACAGCACGGAAAAGGCATTGCCGGCGGCGACCGCCTTCTCGGGCGTATAGTTTTTTAGCAGGTTGTCGCCGTTTTGAACGATCTCCTCGAAAACCGGATCGAACCTGCCGTCGCCGGCCTGGGCGGGCAGGGCCCAGCAAGCGGCCGCTAAGATGAACAATAAAAAGGCGAACAAGCGGTTCATTGCGGTAAAAACCTCACTGTGTTGCGGGTCGTGTATGACTGGCCGTCTGACCGGCGCCGACGTTAGAACAGTCCCGAGAAGCGTTTGATCTGGCGCCGAAACCGGCGCAGTTCGCCGGGTTCCGAATGGCCGTAGCGCAGGTTGATGTAGTGGTCCATGATGTCCCGGATCCAGGCGCTGATTTCCGGAAGCTCGGCGGCGGCGCGCAGTTGATAGTGGCGCGGGCACTCGTTCCGGTGCCGAGGGCATCCGGCCCGGGTCATGCTGCGCTGGAAGCTGTCATAGGCCTTTAGGACCGGGTCATGATGGAGATGGCGTGGAATCTGACGGAAAATCAGAAACAGTCCCGATAGTCCGAGCACCGCCGCCACCATGGTCAACAAAAGGCCCCGCAGGTAATGGTCGGTCAGCCCCAGGGTGCTCAGAAGACTGACTTGCCGCTCCGGATTGTAGGCGATGACCCATTTGTCGACGCCATCGGTCAAGGCGCTTAGCCAGTCGGCGAGAACCTTGGCAAAGGCGGGCGCAACGTCCGCCGAACGACTTTTCTCCGCCTGGGGCGTGTCAGGCTGCCGCTCGCTCCGCGCCGGATCGAGTTCGGGCTGCTTGGGAGCTTGCGCCTTTTTTGCTTTGGGCTGTGCCGAGGTGCCGTCGGCAACGAAGTCTTTCGGGTCGAAGCGTTGCCAGCCGCCGCTGTCCCCGTCCCAAAATTCGAGCCAGGCATGGGCATTTGACTGTTTGATGACGAGGAAATCGGTCAGGGCGATGATCGTGCCCCTGTGGTATCCGGTGATCAAACGGGCCGGCACACCCGCGGCCCGTAGCGCAATAATGGCGGCGGTGGCGAAAGGCTCCGCGCCGCCGCGGCGTTGATCGAAAAACAGCTGGTCGAGCCGGTTCGGGCCCGGTGCCAAGGGGGTCGCCTCATCCATGACGTAGTCACCCTGGGACAGTGTCTCGGC
>JANQKX010000278.1 GCA_028280915.1 Kiloniellaceae bacterium | reverse complement strand
AATGCCCTGCTCAATCCCCACGACATCACGGTGCTGGAGTTTGACCTGCCCTATTGGGGCGGCGAGGCGGCCTGCCTGCACCTCATGTCGGTGATTTCGCCGCTGGCGGAAAAAAAGTATCTGGTTCATCCGCCCCTGATCCCGGCTCAGCTCTGGAAGCTGATGAAGGACCGGGACATTCAATTGATCGAGGCGCCCTCTGAAGAGTTTGCCACCTCCTTCGGCCTGAACCTGAACGTTTTGCCCACGGCGCCGGACGATTGCATCATGATCGACGGCTTTCCGAAGACCAAGTCGGTGATGGAAGCCCATGGGGTGACGGTTCGGGTGTTTGCGGGGGATGCCCTGTGCATGGCCTGCGAGGGCGGCCCCACCTGCCTGACCAACCCGATCTTGCGGGGCGCCGCCTAACCCGGATCATGGTAACCCACCGGAAAAACAACACCCGCGAAATCGCGCTCATCCAGGCCACCCTGGCCTGTGTCGCCCGGCACGGACTGGAAAACACGACGGTGCGCAAGATCGCCGAAGCCGCGGGTGTGACCAATGGGCTCATCCGGTTTTATTTCAACACAAAGGACGAGATGATCCGGGCGGCCTACGGACACTTCCTGGACAATATTCTTCGCGCCACCCTGCCCGATGGGGCCGATGACAAAAGCCCAAAATGCCGGCGGCTCGGCAAATGCATCGAGGCGATCTTGTCGCCGCCGGTCACCTCGGCCGATACGGTCACTTTGTGGGCCAGCCTGCTGCCCATGGCGCAAAAAGACGCCAAGATGTCGGAGATCAGGAGGGCCTTTTACCGGGAAACCCTGGCGACCTTCGCCATCTTGGTGCGCGACGCCTATGAGGAACAAGGCCGCGAGGTGGAGGAAGCCCAGTTGCACCGCCGTGTGGTGGCCCTCAACAGCTTCATCGACGGCCTTTGGATCAACGGCGGCGCGGTGGATTCCAACATCGACCAGGACGACTTGATCCAGGTGGGCCTCCACGGCGCCGCGGCCCTTTTGGGACTGCCCGAGAGCAGCTTGCGCCAAGAACTGCTTCCGTCATCGGCGGTTCCAAGATAGCGCCAAGCTCATGGGAAACCTTGCCGATAGGGGAAACAGTGCCTAGATCAAGTGTTCCGCAGGCATGATTCCGAATTAAACCGATTTGGCGGCGCGTCTGAACCGATTTGGGCCAATGGACAAGATCCATCCGGTCTGGGTTCTTGAATGCGCCCCGTGCGGTTGCCGACAAAACCACGCGACATAGATTAGACGATGAATTTTTCACTTCCGTTCGACCGCATTCCTTTGGCTTCCCCTGTGCTGATCGCCTTGTTCGGCGCCGGCCTTTTGCTGGCATCGGCGGACAAAACCACCGCCGCGGAATCCGAACCTCTGTCCGCTTGTGCGACCGCCGGTATCTGGGTTGATCCCGGAACCGGCGAGAACTTGACCACGGATCAAATCTTGGCGGATTTATCCGGAACCAGGATTGTCCTGCTGGGGGAGAACCACGCCAACGCGGAACACCACCGTTGGCAACTCCACACCATGGCCGGTCTTCACGCGCGCCATTCCCATATGGTCGTCGGCTTTGAGATGTTTCCCCGTTCCGTGCAAGGGGCGCTGGATGCTTGGTCTCAAGGCGAGACCTCCGAAGCGGAATTCCTAGCGGACTCCCGCTGGCAGGAGGTGTGGCGCTATGACCCGGCCCTTTACCTGCCGTTGTTTCATTTCGTCCGGCAAAACCGCCTGCCCATGACCGCCTTGAATGTGGAGCGTGACCTGGTTTCCCGCGTCGGCCAAGAGGGCTGGGAAGGAGTCCCAATCGACGCGCGGGAGGGTTTGTCGGATCCCGCTCCCGCCAGCGAAGCCTACCGAGAGGTCTTGGCGCAGGTTTACGCGGCGAAGCAGGCCCAAGGCCTGAAAGCCCATTCCGGGGATCAAGAGGACAACTCGGCAGAGCTGTCGAGAATTCTGTCGGACCCGGGTTTCGACCGCTTCGTGGAAGCTCAGTTGACTTGGGATCGGGCCATGGCCGAGGCCTTGTTGGCGGCCAGCCGGGTCTACCCGGAGGCGGTTATCGTCGGCATTGTCGGCAGTGGGCATTTGGAACAGGGGCACGGCATTCCGCACCAGCTCAAAGATCTTGGCGAGGAAAGCGTAGCGGTGTTGCTGCCCATGGAAACTGCGGAGTCCTGCGATGGGCTGGCGGCTGGTCTGGCCGATGGCGTCTTCCTTGTGGCGGCCCATGCGCACACTCCGGCACCGCCCGCCAAACCCCGCTTGGGGGTCATGATCGAAGATACGCCGAACGGCGTCCGGGTGCTTGAGGTGATCGACGACAGCATCGCCCAGGCCACGGGTCTGCTGGCGGGAGATATGGTCGAGACCGCCGCCGGTTTTCCCGTCTCCAAGATTGCCGAGCTGATCGAGATTATTCAACGCCAGGCGCCCGGGACATTGCTGCCGCTGCAAATCCAGCGTGACGGTGAGATCATCGAATTCGTCGCGGAATTCCCGACCGCGTTCGAATGATGCCAATGGCTTCGCTCCGGGTCCTGCCAATCCTGATTCTGCCGATCCTGGCTCTGGGCTTCATTGCCGAGGCGGTGGCTCAGACCCATACCGGCAGGCATCACGACATCACCGTGAACCTGGATCCGGGGACCCGGCTGCTGGAGGTGGCGGACCGCTTTGACATTGAGGATGGACAAGACGACATCACCTTCGCCCTGGCCCCCTGGATGGAGATTGTCTCCATTCACGTTGACGGAGAGCCCGTGGAGGCGGCGCGCAGCGGCGAGAGCGTCCGCTTGATCAGTTCGGGGCCAGGCCCATACCAGGTTGCGGTGGCACTGCGCGGGACCCTGCCGCCGCTACCCCAATCGGGGAGCCGGGGCGGACCCTGGGGTCCCTTCGCCGATGAGGAAGGGGCCTATCTGCCCGCTTACAGCGGCTGGCTGCCATTCCATGGCCCGGATTGGATCTCCTATGACCTGGCAATCCAAGTGCCCCTACCCTATCGCGTCGTGGCCACTGGTCAGTTGGGAGCCGAAGAGGTCGCTGACAGCGTTTATCGTGTTTCTTTTTCCTCGGAGATTCCCGGCGAACCACCGTCCCTCTTCGTGGGACCCTATGAGATCAGGGAAAAGGAGCTCGACGGCTTGCGGCTGCGGACCTACTTCCACCCTGATCTGGCCCCACTCTCCGAATCTTACCTGGAGGCCGCCGGGAAACACATTTCCCGCTATGCGGCGTTGATCGGCGACTATCCCAACAAGGAATTCCATGTGGTTTCGGCCCCCATTCCCGTGGGCCTGGGCTTTGCCAACCTGACCTATGTGGGGCGCCGGGTGCTGCCCCTGCCCTTCATGCTGTCCCGCTCCCTGGCCCATGAGGTGCTGCACAGTTGGTGGGGCAATGGGGTCGCGGTCGACTACGCCCAGGGCAACTGGTCGGAGGGGCTGACCACCTACATGGCGGACTATGCCTTGACCGAAGCGGAAGACGCCGAGGCGGCAAAGGAGATGCGATTGGGCTGGCTGCGCAACATCACCGCCCTGCCGGAAGACCACGATGGCCCGGTCAAGCACTTCACCAGCAAACGCCACGACACCGCCCAGGTCATTGGCTACGACAAAACCGCGCTGATCTTTCACATGTTGCGGGCCGAGCTTGGCGAAGAGGCCTTTCGCGATGGCTTGCGCGGCTTTTGGCGGGACCACCGCTTTAAGGTGGCTGCCTGGCCGGACCTTCAAGCCGCCTTCGAAGTGGCCTCGGGACGTGATTTGGCCTGGTTTTTTGAGCAATGGGTGGCGCAGCCGGGCGCGCCAAGCATCGAGCTGCTGGACGCCGCGCACGCCACGGGAGAGCAAGGCCACCTTGTGACAGTAACGCTGCGTCAAGACGATCCGGTTCGGCAAATGCGCCTGCCCATATTCCTGGAAACGACCGAGGGGATCCATCCCCACCACATTCGCCTCGATCAGGCCGAACAGACTTTCAAGCTGCCGAACGACGAACGCCCCATCGCCATCCACATTGATCCGGACTTTGATGTGCTGCGCAAGCTGCTGCCGGGAGAGAGTCCGCCCATCTTCCGCGACGTGACCCTGTCGCCGGAGACCATTGTGGTGGTCCCCACCGCCGACGAGCGCTTTGCCCAAAGCGCGGACCAGCTTGTGCAGCGCCTCTTGCGACACAGCCCGGAGTTTCACGAAGACCTGCCGAAGGAGCTTTCAGGCCGGCCGGTTCTGATTATCGGCAATACGGATGACGTCGCCAAACTCCGCGCCTACTTTGGCACCCATGCCCTCGCGCCTGCCGTCGAGACTGTCCTCAGCGGCGATGGTACGGCCCGTGTCTGGGTCGAGGATCAGGCCGATGGGTCACCCTGGATGTTCGTGGCGACAGAGGACGCCGAGGCCCTGCAAGCCATCTTGCGGCCGCTGCCCCACTATCGCAGCCGCAGCTACGTGACTTTCGACGGGGCCAGAAATTTGGCCAAGGGCGTTTGGGAGGTTCAATCAAGCCCCTTGACTTACCGATTCGACTTTTAGTTTATAGCCCCGGGCCATCGACGGCGCGTCAGCGGCGCAAAGATTGGCTTGCGCGGCGCCGGCCCTTGGTCGATCTTAGGCGCCGCGAAAAGCAGGACGCCAAGCGGAACGGGACTCGTAACTGCGGGGCGAAATCCCGGGCCGAATGAAGAAGAAAGGAAAACCAAAGCATGTCTGCTGAACCACAAAAGGTCCAAGAAAGCGCCGGCGAGATTGTGGCAGCCCTGGTAGAGCGCGCCCGTGCGGCGATGGCGGCCTATGAGAACCACGACCAGGCGCGGGTCGACGAAGCGGTCACCGCCCTGGCTTGGTCCCTCTACAAGCCGGAAAACGCCCGGGCCCTTGCCGAACTGGCGGTAGAGGACACGGGCCTGGGCAATGTGGACTCCAAGATCATCAAGAACACCCGCAAAACCTTCGGCACCCTGCGCGATCTGATGCGGGCCAAAACCGTCGGTGTGATCGCCGAGGAACCGGAACGGGGGCTGGTCAAGTATGGCAAGCCCGTGGGCGTGGTGGGGGCTGTCTGCCCCTCCACCAATCCGGCGGCCACCCCGGTCAACAAGGCCATGATGGCGCTCAAGGGCGGCAACCCGGTGATCATCGCCCCCTCCCCGGCGGGCTATCACACCACAGCGCAGACCGTGGCCCAGATGCGCGCCGAGCTGAAAAAATGCGGCCACCCGGAAGATCTGGTGCAGATCCTGCCGGCGCCGGTGTCCAAGGACCTGACCCAGGCCCTGATGAATCAGGTGGACCTGGCCGTGGTGACAGGGTCGCAGAACAACGTGAAACGGGCCATGCAGTCGGGCACGGTGGCCATCGGCGTGGGCGCGGGCAACGTGCCCGTCATCATCGACAGCACCGCCGATCTGGACGACGCGGCGGAAAAGATCTGCGCCTCCAAGATCTTCGACAATGCCACGTCATGCTCCTCGGAAAACGCCGTGGTCATCCTGGACGACGTCTACGAAGCGGCGATCGCCGCCCTGGAACGCGCCGGAGCCTGGCGCTGCGGCCCGGAAGAGATCGCCACGGTTTCGGAAAAACTCTGGATCGGCGGTAAGCTCAACCGTCACGTGATCGCCAAGGACGCCGCCGTCACGGCCAAGGTCATGGGCCTGTCGGCGCCGGCCCAGGCGGCCAAGTTTTTTCTTGTCGAGCAGGACGAGGTGGGCGGCAAGCACAGCTTCGCCGACGAAAAGCTGTCGCTCTTTCTCACGGTTTACCGGGCCAAGGATTTTGATGAGGCCAAATCCATCGTGCGCCAGATCCTGGAGGTGACCGGCAAGGGCCATTCCGCGGGGATTCATACCAAGAACCCGGACCATGCCCGCGCGCTGGCGGCGGAAACCGACGTGGTCCGCATTTTGGTCAATCAGGCGCACACCTTCGGCAACGGCGGCGGCTTCAACAACTGCCTGCCCTTCACCCTCTCCATGGGCGGGGGCACCTGGGCCGGCAACACCATCTCGGACAACCTCAACTATACCCACTTCATCAACATCACCCACCTGGTGACCACCATCCCCGAGGACAAACCCAGCGAGGAGGCCCTGTTCGGCGCCTACTGGCAAAAGTACGGAAAATAACGGGACACAACCCGATCAAAACGGGCGAGGAAACAGCCATGAACTTTGAAGAATACGCGGCCAAGCCGCTCCTGGCGGCGGCGGGCATCCCCGTGCCGCCCAGCCGCCTGGCGGAAACCCCCGCCGCCGTGGCCGCGGCAGCCGCCGATATCGGCCCCTGCGTGGTCAAGGCCCAGGTGCCCACGGGCAAGCGGGGCAAGGCCGGCGGCATCAAGCTGGCGGCCACGCCCGAGGAAGCCCAAACCCATGCCGAGGCGATCATCGGCATGAACATCGACGGCCACCGGGTGGCCAAGGTCCTGGTGGAAGCCCAGGTGCCCATTGCCGCCGAGTACTACGCGGCGGTGTTGAACGACCCGGCCAGCCGCGCGCCCGTGGTTTTGTTCTCCACCATGGGCGGCATGGACGTGGAGGAAGCGGCCGAAAAGGACCCTTCCGCCATGCGCCGCGTCCCCGTGAGCATCAACGAAGGTCTCTCCAAGGACGCCGCTTTGGCGGCCTTGGACGGTCTGGCGCTTGCGGCCAGCACCGATGACATCGCCGATTGCCTGGTCAAGCTTTACGACGCTTACCGGCGCCATGACGCGGAGCTGCTGGAAATCAATCCCCTGGTGGTGACGCAAGATCAGCGTATCGTGGCCCTGGATTGCAAATTCACCCTGGACGACGGCGCCGCGCCCCGTCAGCCGGACCTGGTCGCCCAAGCGGCGCCGGAAAAACTCACCGCGCTGGAGGCGGAAGCGCAAGCCGCCGGTCTGAAGTACATCGAGCTGGGCGGCTCGGTCGGTGTGCTGGCCAATGGGGCCGGGCTCACCATGACCACCATGGATGCCATCACCCACTTCGGCGGCGCGCCCGCCAACTTCCTGGAAATCGGCGGCGAGGCCTACACCAAATCCAAGGTGGCCCTGGAAATCCTGCTCAAGAACCCCAACATCCGCAGCCTCCTGGTCAACTTTTGCGGCGCCTTTGCCCGCACGGACGTGATGGCCGAAGGGGTGATCAAGGCCTGGCAGGCCCTTCAGCCGGACATCCCGGTGTTCTTCACCATCCACGGCACCGGCGAGGACGAGGCCGTCGAGCTGGTCAAGCGGGAACTGGGCATCGAGCCCTATGATTTGATGGACGACGCGGTACAAGCCGCGGTGCGGGCCGCCGGCGGGGAGGCCTCGGCATGATTATCCGGAAAAACCACAAAATCCTGGTCCAAGGCATCACCGGCAAGCAAGGCACTTTCTGGACCCGCGAAATGCAGACCTATGGCGCTAGTGTGATCGGCGGGGTCAATCCCAAGAAGGCCGGCACCGAACACCTAGGTGTCCCGGTTTACGGCTCGGCGGTGGAAGCCGCCAAGCAGGACCCCTTCGACGTGGCCCTCATGTTCATCCCGCCCCTGGCGGCCAAGGCGGCGGCGCTGGATGCCTGCGCGGCGGGGGCCAAGCTCCTGGTCTGCTTGACCGAGCACATTCCGGCCCAGGACGTGATGGAGATGCACGCCGCGGCGGCGGCCAGCGGCACGCGCATCGTCGGACCCAACACGGCCGGACTGGTGACGCCCGGCGAGAGTTTCGCGGGCATCATGCCGGCCTTCAACAAGCGGGTGTTTCAGCCCGGTCCCATCGGGGTGATTTCCCGCTCGGGCAGCCTGGGCACCCTGATCTGCCTCAACCTGACCAACGCCGGCCTGGGGCAGTCGGTCTTCTACGGCATCGGCGGCGATCCCATGATCGGCACCACCACGCGGGATGCCTTGGAGATCCTAGACCAGGACCCGGGCACCCAGGGGGTCGCCATCTGCGGCGAAATCGGCGGATCCATGGAAGAAGAGGCGGCCGAGTACGCCGCGGGCATGAAAAAACCGGTCGCGGCCTTCATCGCCGGACGGGCCTCGCCCCCGGGCAAAAAGATGGGCCACGCCGGCGCCATCGTGTCCGGCGGCAAGGGCGACTATGGTTCCAAACGCAAGGCGCTGGAGGCCGCCGGCGTCGCCGTGGCCGATGTGCCCAGCCAGTTGCCCAGCCTCCTGGCCGCGCGGTTGACGGGGCTTTAGGAAACTCCAAACATCAAAGAAAATTCACGAAATCAGGAAAATTACTGAATATCGTTCCTAGATTATTGCGCTCAAGATACCGCTGGAGCAAAGCCAGATCGGGTGTAGGCGCACCTGAATTGAAATTCTGCTCTAGCCGGCAAAACAGAACGAGCGCGCGATGGCTCAGAGAATGCGGCGGCGTGATCAGCCGTCCCCCCAGCCCGGAACGGAGCGGACCCCGGCGATTTTTGCCGGCGGGCGTTATCGTCCTCTCGCCGAGGGGGAAGTCTCGGCCATCTGCGAGGCCGCTTTGGACATCCTGGCGCGCATCGGCATGGGTGGGGCGCCGGATTGGCTGATGAGCGCCTTGATTGACGCCGGCGCCCGGCAGCGGGGCGACGGGCGGATCACCTTTGACAAGGAAAAAACGCTGCGTGCTATCCGGCGGGCGGGCAAGCGGGTCAGCTTGCCCGGCTTTGTGGAGGCGCGCGGGATCCAGGTGGGCGGCGGACGGGTCCACCTGGGCACGGGCGGCGCCGCGGTGCAGGTCCTAGACGGCGCCACGGAAAGCTTCCGGGATTCCACCTTGGCGGACCTCTATGGCCTGATGCGGGTGCTGGATCACTGCCCCAACATTCACTATGGCGTCCGGCCGGTGGTGGCGCGGGACATGGCCACACCCCTGGAGCTGGACATCAACACCGCCTTTGCCTGCCTGAAGGCCACGGGAAAACCCATCGGGGTTAGCTTCGACCAGGCCGGCCATGTGGCTCCGGTCATCGACATGTTCGATACGGCCCTGGGCGGCGGGGAGCGGTTCCGGCGGCAACCCTTTTGCATGGCGATTATCGTGCACGCGGTCTCGCCCCTGCGGTTTGCGCCCGAGGGCGTGGAGATCATGCGCGCCGCCATCGCCCGCGGCATGCCCCTGCAGATTTGCACCGCAGCCCAGGCCGGGGCCACCAGCCCGGCATCCCTGGCCGGCGCTTTGGCCCAAGGTCTGGCTGAATCCCTGGCCGGGCTCCTGGTGGTGGATGCCATCCGGCCTGGCCACCCCTGCATTTTCGCCTTCATGCCCTTCATTTCCGATCTGCGCACCGGCGCCATGAGCGGCGGTGGGGGGGAATCGGCCCTGGCCAACGCGGCGGCGGCCCAGTTGCTATTGCACCTGGAACTGCCGTCCACCGTTTCCGCCGGCATGACCGATTCCAAGGTGGCGGACGTTCAGGCCGGTTACGAAAAGGGTTACAGCGTGGCCCTGGCCGCCCAGGCGGGCGCGGATATGATCAACTTGAGCGTGGGCATGCTGGGCTCCATCATGGTGGCCTCGCCGGAAGCCATGGTGATCGACGACGACATGTGCGGCGCCATCTTGCGCGGCGTGCGCGGCATTGAGGTCTCGCCGGGGCTGCTGGACCTGGACGCCATGGAACGGGTGGTGACCGGCGAGGGGCACTATCTGGGCGAGGCCCAAACCCTGCAGCTGATGAAGACCGAATTCGTTTATCCGACCCTGGCGGACCGCCGCAGCGTGGCCGAGTGGGTGGACGCGGGCCGTCCGCCCCTGTGGGACCAAGCCCGAAAAAGGGTGGCGGATATCCTGGCGCAAGCGCCCGCGCACCTGCCAAAAGTCGCGGAAGAACAGATCCGCGCGCGTTTTCCAATCCGTTTGGACAAACAGGGGGTAAGGTCATGAAGGTTTTTCGCAGCCTGATCATCGAGGCACCGATCGACCGGGTCTGGCAAGCGGTGCGCCGCTTCGACGGGGTGGTGGACTGGAACCCCGGGGTGATCGGCGCCCGCATGGAAAGCGGGGCACCCACCGCGATTGGGTCGGTGCGCCACCTGGATATCGCCGATGGCACCCAGTTCCGGGAAACCCTGCTCGCCCATTCGGACCTGGAGCACTTTTACACCTACGACATCATTGAAAGCCCGCTGCCGTGCAGCAACTACATCTCAACCCACCGTTTCCTGCCCATCACCGAGGGCGATCTCACCCTGGGCATGTGGAGCGGTGAGTTCACCTGCAATCCAAGCGATGGGGAAAGCCTGGCAAGCATCGTGGGCGATCAGATTTACCGCGACGGCATGTGCGGCCTGAACGAATACCTGAAAGGACAGCAATAGATGGTCGATACCTTGGCACCCCGCGGCGTCATCGGGGTGATGACCCCGGCCATGAATACGGTGGTCCAGCCCGAGTTGGAACTTCTGCGGCCCCAAGGGGTCACCAACCAGATGCAGCGCTTTCGCTTGGGCGGCGATGCCATCTCCGACGACCTCTTCGGGGAGGCGGAAAAGCTCATGGACTGCAAACCCCTGGCCATCGCCGTGGGCCTGACCACCGATGCGGGGCCGGG
>JANQKX010000136.1 GCA_028280915.1 Kiloniellaceae bacterium | reverse complement strand
GCACATCGGCCATGCCCTCAACAAGATCCTGAAGGACGTGGTCAACCGGGCCCAGCAAATGCTGGGCAAGGACGCCAACTACGTGCCCGGATGGGACAGCCACAGCCTGCCCATCGAATGGAAGATCGAGGAGGAGTACCGGGCCGCCGGGCGGGACAAGGATTCCGTGCCGGTCCTGGATTTCCGCGCCGAATGCCGCCAGTCGGCGGAAAAATGGATCGACATCCAGATCGCCGAGTTCAAGCGGCTCGGGGTGTTCGGTGATTGGGACAATCCCTACACCACCATGAATTTCCACGCCGAAGCGCAGATTGCCCGGGAAGTGGGCAAGTTCATCATGAACGGCGGCCTTTACCGGGGCGCCAAGCCGGTGCTGTGGTCGGTGGCGGAAAAGACCGCCCTGGCCGATGCGGAGGTGGAGTATCACGACCACACCTCCACCACCATCTGGGTCCGCTTTCCCGTGGCCAAGGCCGCGGGCGCGGCGGAGACCGATACCTCGGTGGTGATCTGGACCACCACGCCCTGGACCATCCCGGGCAACCGGGCGATCGCCTATCACCCTGAGGAAAGCTATTGTACCATCAAGGTCACCGCGGTGGCCGAGGACAGCCGTGCGGTCGTGGGCGAGCGCTTGATGGTGGCCGAGGCCTTGTTGCCCCAGTTGCTGCAAGACACCGGGATCACCGGGCATGAGGTGACCGCGACCTATCGGGGCGCCGAGATGGCAGGGGCCGTCGCGGCCCATCCGTTCCGGGGCCAGGGCTATGATTTTGACGTGCCCCTGTTGCCGGCGGACTATGTGACCATGGACCAGGGCACGGGCTTTGTGCACACGGCCCCGGGTCACGGCGCCGACGACCACGATCTGGGTGTGCAGTTCGGGCTGGAAATCCCCTTTACCGTGGATGGGGACGGAATGTTCTACCCCTACGTCCCCCTCTTCGCCGGCAAGGCGGTCTATAAAGTGGACGGCAAGCCCGGGGATGCCAACCCCGCCGTGGTTTCGGCCCTGGACGAGGGCGGGGCCTTGCTCCATCGGGGCAAGCTGCGCCATAGCTATCCCCATTCCTGGCGCTCCAAGGTGCCCTTGATCTTCCGCAACACGCCGCAGTGGTTCATCTCCATGGAGACCAACGACCTGCGGGCCAAGGCGCTTCAGGGCATCGATGACACCCGTTTCGTGCCCAAGGCGGGGCGGGACCGGCTTTATGCCATGATCGAGCAGCGGCCCGACTGGTGCGTGTCCCGGCAGCGGCTTTGGGGCGTGCCCCTGCCTATCTTCATCGAACGAGAGACGGGCGAGGTCCTGCGCGACCAGGACGTGCTGGACCGTGTCGCGGAGGCCTTCGAGGCCGAAGGCGGCGATGCCTGGTTCGCCAGCGATCCCCAGCGCTTCCTGGGCAACAAGTACCGTGCCGAAGACTACGAACAAGTCACCGACGTGGTGGAGGTCTGGTTCGATTCCGGCTCGACCCATGCCTTTGTGCTGGAGGCCCGGCCGGAGCTGCAGTGGCCGGCGGACCTTTACCTGGAAGGCTCTGATCAGCATCGGGGCTGGTTCCACAGCTCCCTATTGGAATCCTGCGGCACTCGGGGGCGGCCGCCCTATAAGGCGGTTCTGACCCACGGCTTCGTGCTCGACGAGCAAGGCCGCAAGATGTCCAAATCCCTGGGCAACGTGGTCTCGCCCCAGGATGTGCAGTCCAAGCAGGGCGCGGACATCCTGCGCTTGTGGGTGGTGGCCTCCAACTACGAGGAAGATCTGCGCATCGGCCCGGAGATCTTGCGCTACCAGACGGACGCCTATAAGCGCCTGCGCTACACCCTGCGCTATCTGCTGGGCTGCCTCGATGGCTTCAGCGACAGCGAGAAGCTCCCGGCGGCCGAGATGCCCGAGCTCGAGCGCTGGATCTTGCATCGGCTCTGGACGCTCGA
>JANQKX010000219.1 GCA_028280915.1 Kiloniellaceae bacterium | reverse complement strand
AGATCACCGTCCCCCTGGCCGCCAATGCCGAGCCCAGCGGCCCGGTGGACGCCCGGGCCTTCGAGCGCATGTGCGATGATATCTGTGGCGCGGTGGCGGCGGGCTGTGACGGGGTGATGCTGGACCTGCACGGGGCCATGGTCTGCGCGGACCATGACGACGGCGAAGGCGATCTGCTCTCCCGCATCCGCCGTGTGGCGCCGGAGCTGCCCGTCGCGGTGGCGCTGGATTTCCACACCAACCTGTCCCGCGCCATGGTGGAAAACGCCACGGTCATCACGGGGTACTGTACCTATCCCCACGTGGACATGTACGAAACCGGCCAGCGGGCGGCGCGCGTCTTGTTGCAAAGCCTGCGCGGCGAGGCCACCCCTCGCATGGCCTGGGGCAGCCTGCCTCTGCTCACCCACATGATCAAGCAGACCCCGGCTGCTCAGCCCATGAAGGACATCATGGACAAGGCCATGGACGCCGAGGCTCGCGGGCAGGTGCTGACCGCTTCGGTGTTCGGCGGTTTTCCCCTGGCCGACGTGCCCCATGCCAGCCTGAGCGCCGTCATCACCGGCGATGCCGGCGCCATGGCGGCCGCCGAAGACCTCTTGGAGGATCTGCTGGATATGGCCTGGGACCGGCGGGCCGACTTTGTGTTCGATCCCGAGCCCCTGGCCCAGTCCATCGCCCGGGCCAAGCAGCTGGACCGGGATCTGCCGGGCAGTGGCCCCATCATCCTGGCCGATCACGGTGACAACACGGGGGCGGGCGGCAACGGGGATTCCATGGCCGCCACCGCCGAGGCCCTCAACCAAGGCCTGGAAGGCCTGGCGGTCGGCCCGATCTGGGATCCGGAGGCGGTGGACCGGTTGTGGCAGGCCGGCGAGGGTGCCCAAGTGACCCTGCCTCTGGGCGCCAAGACCGCGGCCCCGGCCATCGGCCTGAAAGCGGCGCCCCTGACCCTCTCCGGCCGGGTCAAGGCCTTGACCCACGGGCGCTTTACCATCACCGGGCCCATGATGACCGGCTTCACCGTGACCCTGGGGCGCACGGCGGTCCTGGACACGGGCGCGGCGGAAATCCTGCTCAGCGAATCCCGCAGCGAGCCCTATGATTTGGGCTATTTCACCCACGCCGGCATCGACCCCCGGCGGAAGAACTTCGTCCTGCTGAAATCCCGCCAGCACTTCCGCGCCGGCTTCGAGCCCATCGCCCGGGGCATCGTCCTGGCCGCCGGCCCCGGCGTGTGCAGCTCCGACTACAGTCTCTTCCCCTTCAAGAACCTCCGCCGCCCCATCTATCCGCTGGACCCGGACGCAACACGGGGGTAATTGGCGCTAAGGACGCGCGACAAGGCTCTGGGAGCCGCTTCAGCGATGTGGTGATGAATGGCGATGAGGTCCGACGAAGCGCTGCGGCGCCAACGGACCTTCATGCCCCGGTAAGTCTATCGAACAAGCGGTTCATTTCCTGATCTGACACGTATTTTGGATCAGGATCGGCCAGGCGCCGGGCCACTTCACGTTGCTGGGCTTCCGACAGTCGTATGCTCTCTGCCTCGTGAGCGGCGATGTCGTCGAGGATTGCCACGGCTTCGGCCTGTCGGTCTTCGGGAAGTTGCCGGACCCGGTCAAAGGCTTGTTCCATCGCTTTGTTGAGTGATTTGCTCATGGAAACAGGTTACCACAATTGGGCTTCCTGCGTCTTGCCGCTTTCTTACTTTCCGGAGATTTGTTGGCGCCCCAAAGCGCGACAAAAAATACCCGAGGCGGGGAAAAATCGGAGATTTGGTGGAGCCCCGGAACAAACAAAAAATACCCGAGGCGGAGAAAAATCGGGGAATTGGTGGAGCCGAGGAGGATCGAACTCCCGACCTTCGCATTGCGAACGCGACGCTCTCCCAGCTGAGCTACGGCCCCAACCTGATATGCGCGCGGATAATGTTGAGGTGCGGGGCGCCTGTCAAGCTTGATCTTGGGCCCTGCTAAGGTCGGCGCCATTCCTTGCAATTTGGCTGCTTAAGGCGTGGATTTGCTTGTCTCTCCAAAGGGACGACATTAGGGTAGCGGCGCGATTCTAAAGGTCGCGGTTGTCACGGTTTTATGGGGATATCGATGAGCGGCCCGATGGTCATCCTGGACCCGATTATTCAGATTATTCTGATCGCCCTTAACCTTTATGTCTGGGTGATCATCGCCTCGGCGATCCTGAGCTGGCTGGTGCACTTTGGCGTGGTGAACACCACCAATCAGGTGGTCAATACGATCATGCGCTTTTTGTGGCAGATCACCGAACCGGCCCTGCGTCCCATTCGACAGTTTATGCCCAGTCTGGGCGGCATTGACATTTCCCCGATCGTCTTGATTTTGCTGATATTTTTGGTTCAGAAGATTCTGGGGAACTTCCTGCTGTACCTGCATGGTTACTAGCCGTTTCTCCCTGGTCGGATGGCCCCATGACCTTTCACCCAGATCGCGTTTTGTCCCGTGACGGCGACGGCATCGGATTGGCGCTGCGGCAAGGTAGGGTCGGTTTGCTGGGCGACTTGGCGGGGCAATCCCCTATCGTGGGGCGGTCCATGTCGCATGAGCGATAGCGCAACCCGAAAACGCAAGACATAACGGCCCCGGATTATGATCGGGGCGACGACTTTGAAGGAGGAAGATTTGAGCGCGACCATCATCGACGGCAAGGCCTTTGCCGCCAATTTGCGGGGCAAGATCGCCCAACAGGTGGAACGGCTGAAGGCCGATCACGGCCTCACCCCCGGCTTGGCGGTGGTGCTGGTGGGCGAGACCCCGGCCAGCCAGGTCTATGTGCGCAGCAAGGGCAAGCAGACCGTCGAGGCGGGCATGCAGTCCTTCGAGCACAAGATGCCGGCTTCCACCAGCCAGGCGGAGCTGCTGCAAAAGGTCGACGAACTCAATAACGATCCGGCGGTGCACGGCATCCTGGTGCAGCTGCCCCTGCCCGATCAGATCGACGAGCAGGCCATCATCAATGCCATCGATCCGGCCAAGGACGTGGACGGTTTTCACGTGATCAACGCCGGCCGGCTGATGACCGGCGGCAAGGGCGAGGCGGCGCCCCTGGTGCCCTGCACGCCCCTGGGCTGCCTCATGCTTTTGAAGGATCACCTGGGCAGTCTCTCGGGTAAGACCGCCGTGGTGGTGGGGCGCTCCAACATCGTGGGCAAGCCCATGGGCCAGCTGCTGCTGGCGGAGAGCTGCACCGTGACCACGGCCCACAGCCGCACCCAGGATCTGCCGGCCGTGTGCCGGGGCGCCGATATTCTGGTCGCCGCCGTGGGCCGGCCCGAGATGATCCGGGGCGATTGGATCAAGCCGGGCGCCACGGTCATCGACGTGGGCATCAACCGGGTGGAAGGGGAACCGGGTCCCGACGGCAAGCCGAAAGGCAAGCTGGTGGGTGACGTGGCGACCCAAGAGGCCATGGAAGTGGCCGGCGCCATCACCCCGGTGCCCGGTGGCGTGGGCCCCATGACCATCGCTTGCCTGTTGGCCAACACGGTCACCGCCGCCTGCCGCCAGGCCGGCGTGTCAGTCCCGGAAGTCTAACGAAGACGGTGCGCCCGTCGCGGTCAGTCGTAGTCGCGCTGGTCCTCGATCACCAGGCCGTCATTGGGCAGGCTGCCGGGCGCCAGCAAATCCACGGCGCCCGATAGCTTGCAGCTGTCGCGCAGGCTTTCGGCGATGGTTTCCGAGAGGGCCGCGTCCGTGATGCTCGAGACTTCGCAACGCAGGGTCATGACGTCCCGGTCGTCCCGGCGGCTGACCACCAGCCGGGCCTTGATGATGTCCGGGTGCTTGGCCTGAACCGCGGCGATTTGCGACGGCTGAACGAACATGCCCTTCACCTTGGTGGTTTGATCGGCCCGGCCCATCCAGCCCTTGATGCGCAGATTGCTGCGGCCGCAGGGGCTGGCGCCCGGCAGAATCGCGGAGAGATCGCCGGTGGCAAAACGGATCAGCGGGTAATCCGGGTTCAGATTGGTGATCACCACCTCGCCCACCTGACCCGGGGGCAGGGGCCGGCCGCTACCCGGCTGCACGATCTCCAGGATCAAGCCTTCGTTCAAGATCATCCCGTCCAAGGCCGGCGACTCGTAGGCGATCAGTCCCAGATCGGCGGTGGCGTAGCACTGGTAAACGGCCACGCCCCGGGCGCCATAGGCATGGCGCAAGGCGGGAAAAAGGGCGCCGCCGGAGACCATGGCCTTGGTGAGGGAAGACGCGTCCCGGCCCATCTCTTCGGCCTTGTCCAGGACGACCTTCAAGAAGTCCGGCGTGCTGCAAAAGCCCGTGGGTTTCAGGTGGGCGATGGCCTCGACCTGCTGTTCGCTGTTGCCCGTGCCGGCGGGGATCACCGGGCAGCCCAGCGCCCGCATGCCGCTTTCCATGATCCAGGCGCCGGGGGTCAGATGGTAGGAAAAGGCGTTGTGAACCAGGTCCCCGGCGCGAAAGCCGGCGGCAAAAAAGGCCCGGGCAGTGCCCCAAAAATCGGCCCGCTCCCGATCGAACTCATAAACCGGCCCCGGCGAGGCAAAAAGGTGCCACATCCGTTCCGGCGGGATGGCGGCGAGCCCGCCGAGGGGCGGACGCTCTTTCTGGTGTGCCATCAAATCGGATTTGCGGGTGACCGGCAGTTTGGCCAAGGCGGCGGGCGTGGTGACGCGGTACGGCTCCACGCCCTTCAGGATCTCCGTCCAGCCCGATGCCGTTTCCTGGGCCAGGCGCAGCTGCGCGGGCAGGGCATTGAAAAGGGCGGCCTCCCGTTCGTCTTGGGAGCGGGTTTCCAGGGAATCGTAGAAATCGCCGGTGCTGCCGGGCGCGGTCATCTCACAGCCACCTTTTGCGGCGCTTGTAGTGCTTCACGTCCCGGAAGGATTTGCGGCCGCTGGCCGATAGCCCCAGGTAAAACTCCTTCACGTCCTCGTTTTCCCGCAGCTTGCTGGCCTCGCCGTCCAGCACCACCCGGCCGTTTTCCAGGATATAGCCATAGCGGGCATAGCGCAGAGCCACGTTGGTGTTCTGTTCCGCCAACAGGAAGGAGACCCCTTCCTCCTCATTCAGGCGTTTGACGGTTTCAAAGATGCCTTCCACCAGTTGCGGCGCCAGGCCCATGGAGGGCTCGTCCAAGAGAATCATGCGGGGCCGGCTCATCAAGGCGCGGCCGATGGCGCACATCTGCTGCTCGCCCCCCGAGGTATAGCCGGCCAGGCTGGCGCGACGCTCCTTCAGGCGGGGGAAATAGCCGTAGACCATTTCCAGGTCCCGGGCGATGGCGGCCCGGCCGTCCCGCCGGGTGTAGGCGCCGGTGAGCAAGTTATCTTCCACGGTCAAATGTTCAAAACAATGGCGGCCCTCCATCACCTGGATGACCCCCCGGCGCACCAGATCGTTGGCGGTCAGGCTGTCCACCCGGACGCCGTCGAATTCGATGGTGCCCTTGGTGACCTCGCCCCGCTCGGCCCGTAGCAGGTTGGAGACGGCCTTGAGAGTGGTGGTCTTACCCGCCCCATTGGCCCCGAGGAGGGCGATGATACCCCCCTCGGGGACCTGGAGGGACACGCCCTTGAGCACCAAGATGACGTGATCGTAAATCACCTCGATGTTGTTCACCGTCAGCAGGTTTCGGACCGCTGCGGCGCCGGACGCCGGCTCGGCGGGCTCAAGGGCGGCTTCGGTCATGAAACGGGTCCCATGGGCGGTTCGTCCCGCGCCTCAAGCTTTAAGTGCACTCGCGCGGGGTGATGTTGT
>JANQKX010000206.1 GCA_028280915.1 Kiloniellaceae bacterium | reverse complement strand
AAGGCGTCACGAACGGGGGCGGGCAGGTCCAGCACCTGCGGATCGGTGATGTGGATGGTGCCGAAGAGATAGCTGGGCGCCGTACCGGGCTTTTCGATTTGCCACAGCAGCCCGCGGTCGTTGGGCAGTTCCGTTTCAGCGCCCGAGGCAGGCCCCGACTTCAGAGCCAGGACGGCTGTCAGGAAGGCCAGCCCCAACACCAGGTTTTTGCGCCATAAAGAAGATAAAAACATGAGATCCATCCAGCGACTGAGCGGGTTTGAAACAGACTGCGTCCGCAGCGTTAATTTTTCGTCAAGCTTTGATGTTGTAGCCCCGGTTGATCAGGCGCCAGGCCGTCAGGCCCAGCACGATGTTGAGGCCCAGGAGAATCCCAAAGCCGGGCAGGATCGCCCCTTCCACATGTCCGGTCAGGCCATAGCGGAAGCCGTCGACCACGTAAAACACCGGGTTCAGCAGGATCAGATCCTGCAAATCCGCCGGCAGGGCGCTGATGGTGAAAAAGCTGCCGGACAAAAAAGCCAGGGGCAGCACCAGGAAATTCTCGAACAAGCTATGGGTTTCCCAGCGCTGGGCCACGATGCCGGTCAAGAGGCCCAACTGGGCGAACATACCGGCGGCCAGAACGGCGAAAAGCAAGGTGGCCCAGGGTGCCGTCCAGGCGAAATCCACAAAAGCCAGGGTCATGGCAAAAACAAGGCCCGCCACGCCCAGGGCAAAAGCCATGGCCGGCAGCACATAACCGGCAAACACCTCCAGCGGTGTCAGGGGGGCGGAGAGCAGGTCCCAAATGACGCCGTCCATCTTGTCTTCCAACAGCCAGATGGACGAGGATTCAAAGGCGGTTTGGCTCAGGCTCAGCACCACCACGCCGGGGGCGATGAACTGGGCCACCGTGATGCCGTGCAACATTTCCCCATGGCGCGCCGCGGCCAGGACAAAAACCGCCAGGAACAGCAGGCTGGAAACGCAAGGTCCGCCCACCGAATACCACGACGAGCGCAGATAGCGGCGCAGACCCCGGTAAAACAGGGTCCAGAGGCCGCGGACATTGATCCAGCCGATATGGCGCGGTGCCAGGGGCTCAGCCATGGGGCCTCTCGTGCTCCGTGGTCATGGTTTCAACCGATAGCCGGTCGCCAGCATGCGATAGGTCAGCCAGAACAGGGCGACATTCATGGCCAGCATGACCACGACGCCGATGGCCAGGGAGCCGTCGGCATGACCGATAAAGCCGTAGCGGAAACCGTCGATCATATAGAAGAAGGGATTGAACTGAGCCACCAGCTGCCACTGCCCCGGCAAGCGGTCAATGGAATAAAAGGTGCCCGACAGAAAGGAGAAAGGCGTGATGACGAAGTTGGTGACCGCGGCGATGTGATCGAACTTCTCCGCCCAGATCCCGCCGACCATGCCCAGCAAGGCCAGCATGAGGGTGGCCATGACCGCGTGGAACACAACGAAGACCGGCGCGTGGATGCTGATCGGCACAAAAACCCACATGCCGGCGGTGACACAGAGCCCCACCAATAGCCCCCGGGTCACGCCGCCGCCCACCATGCCCAAGGTGACCTCGATGGCGCTGAGAGGCGGCATGAGCAGATCCACGATGTTGCCTTGGATCTTGGAAATCACCAGGGTGGAAGAGGTATTGGCAAAGGCGTTTTGCACCATGGCCATCATGATCAGGCCCGGCACCAGAAAGTTGGTGAAGGAAACGCCGCCCAGTTGCCGGTTGCCGCCGCCCAGGGCGAGAGAGAAAATGGCCAGGAACAAGAGAGTGGTGACCACCGGCGCGATCAGCGTCTGGGTGAAGACGTTTAAGAACCGGCGCACTTCTTTTGTATAAAGGGTCCACAGGCCGCGACCGTTGAAGCGGCCCATCTTGCGCACCTTTGGGCCGTCCTTCAAAACGGCAACGGCGGCGGCATGGGCGGAGGGAGTCAGGACTGGTTGTTTCATGGCAGATCACATAACCTTGGCGCCCGACGGAAACAAGGCCCGATCCAAACCCCTGCCCATGACTGACGCTCCACCGAAAGCCCCGAACGCAAAAACGGACAACAGCCGGCGCCGCGACGAAGAAGGGCGCCCAAAAAAGCCGCGGGGTCCCAAAAAGGTGACGGCGGCCTATCTGGAGCGGGCGGCGCTTCATTACCTAAGTCGCTATGGCACCTGTCAGGCCCAGTTGCGCCGGGTCCTGATGAAAAAGGTGGCCCGGTCGGTGAAGGCCCATGGCACCGATGGGGACGAAGGGGCCGCCCAGGTGGATGCCCTTGTCGCCCGTTTGGCCCAGGAGGGCTTGGTGGATGACCAGGCCTATGCCGCCGCCAAGGTGCGCAGCCTGCGGCGCCGGGGGGCCTCGCGGCGGGTCATAAGGGGCCAGCTGACCGCAAAGGGTCTTTCCCGCGACCATATTGACGCCGCGCCTGGCTCGGATGACCTGTCCCCTGATGACGCCGATCTGATGGCCGCCCAAAACTATGTGCGCAAACGCCGCCTGGGCCCTTACCG
>JANQKX010000198.1 GCA_028280915.1 Kiloniellaceae bacterium | reverse complement strand
GCCGGCCCTGTGCGTTTTCCAGCCAGTCGGTCACCTTGCCCACCAGATCCGCCACCGGGCGATCGCCGTTGAGGGGCAGGATGGGGCAGCTCTGGGATTTCAGCCAGGCGTCGTGGCGAGGCCGGCTGCGGTCCGGCCCGGTACCGTCATCGTAGTGGCTGGCTCAGTCCAGGAAATCCTCGGTTTCCTCGTGACGCCAGCCGCCGGGCCCCACGGCCGCGGTGCCGAACCGGCGGGTTTCCCGCTCGCGCAGCCGTTGGAGGCGCAGTTCGGTAGGGACCTCCAGGAAAATCACCAGGTCGAAGGACGGCTCCACCGCAGCGCCCCAGCCCTCCACCGATCCGCTAAGTACCCAGGCGCGGCGGGGCAGGAACAGCTGTTCCATCAGCGCCAGGCGGTCGGCCGGGGGCCGGAGCTCCCGATAGGGCGGGTCCGTGGGCAGCCAGAAATAGTCGTCCGTGTCGTGATGGGGAATGGCCAAGCGGCTGGCCAAGGCGCCCCCCAGGGTCGTGGTGCCGGCGCCCGAGGCGCCCATCACATGCAATCTGCGGCTGGTCATGGCCCCTATGTAGTTGAGTGGGAACGCGGGGCCAATGGGGAATTTTCCATCACGCATCGCGGACCCTAAGTTTGGGCCGCCGGTGGGCTCAGTTTATTGGGCAGGTGAGAGCCGTGCCTTGTTTCCATGATGAGCGGCTTGCTGAAAGGCCCAGGGCTGTCAAGGGTCGTGACCGGCGGAGCCGGCGCCTTGCAGGCGCCCTTGACAGCCCTGGGCCTTTCAGCGTTTTGGCAATCATGAAAACAAGCACTTGATCCGCTCGTCTTCCGGTGCTGCCTCATGGCAAGGTCAGCACCCGGCGGATTTCGTCGCCCTTGAAGCCGATGGCCATGGGACGGCGCACGCCGGGCAGGACCGCCACGTCGTAAAGCTCGGACACCAAGCCCTCCATGCGCAGCCAATGCAGGCAATCGCCGCTGCGCAGGTCCACCACCTGCAGGGCGCAACGGGCCTCCGCTCCCCGATCCGCCAAGGCCTTGTCCAGGGGCAGGCCGCCGAAGGTGGCGCGGTCGCGGGGTTTGGAGAGGCCCATGACCGCGTAAGGGCCAAACATGGCCAGGCCGCGCAGATAGCCGGGGCAGAAACAGACCGGCTCGAAGCGGCCGTCGCCGTCGGGCGGCCCATCGGGGCCGGGCGTGAGGAAGCCAAATTCGCCGGTGCCGGAATTGTGCAGCCACAAGCGGCCCGCCTCGCCGGGCAGGGCGTGCCAGCGGGGCGAGTGGGGCATGGAAAGGCCGTCGGCGATCACTTGGTTCGCCGCCACGTCCATGACGCAGCCGCCATCATGGCGCCGCTCCCGCCAGCCGCTGGCCACATCGCTTTGGGAAACCGCCGTGACATAGGCCGGCGCCCCGTCCCGCATGGCCAGACCGTTCAGGTGGCAACGGTCCTCGGCGGTCAGCTCGCTGATAAAGGGCGGCCGCCAGATGGGCTGGAAGGAATGGGTGTCGCGGGGCCGGGCCAGGCAATTGCACGCCGTGTTGACAAAAACCGGCTGGCCCTTGCCGTCCAGCGCCAGGTCATGTGCGTCCACGTCGCCGGTGACGGAGCTCATCTGAGGCACATAGAGCCGGTCGTAGCCCTGGCTTTCTTGACCTGGCCGAAGGGCGTTCTCAAAACGCCAAATCTGATAAAGCGTGGCGACAAAGAGGCTTTGCCCCCCCGCTGCCAGGCCGGCGCACCGTTCCAAACTGCGCTCGAAGGCGGACAGCCGGCCGTCCGGGCCCAAGCCAATAAAAAACAGCTTGCCCGTCTGATAGGTGGTAAAGGCCAGGCTAACCCGCTCCTCCGCCAGCCAGCCGGCGAAGCGGGGGGAGGGGGAAAAGCGGACGGGCGGCGCGGTTCCTGGTGATGACCTTGAGCCCTGCGCCTGGTCTTCGGACGGCTGGGTCATTTCGTAAGGATCATACCGCTACGTCTCACCAGCACAAAAACCCACGCAACGCTCCGGGCGGCCCGGATCAAGGATTGCCCACGAACTCCTCCAGCGGGTCGATGTTGACGGTGAGATTGTCGTCTTCCACCAGCACCTCGGCGGCCACCCCGTCCACCACATAGCGGTAGTAGGTGAGGGGCGCGATATAGGTGGTGCCGTCGGCCCGCCAGTCGCCGATCAGGTTGACCACGTCGCCCCGGTTGCCGTGCACCCGAAGGCGATTGCTATGGTCGGAGAGCTGCAGCAGATCGTTGATGCCCAGGGTCAGGCTGTTGTCGCCCTTGCCGGTGAGCTTGAAGCCCTCGATCCCGGTGATCACCTGGCTGCCCAGTTTTCTCAGATCCAGGTGCATATCCTTTTGCGTGAAGGTGACAAAGTCCTCGCCCCGGTCGCCCTCCAGGCGGCGGAATTTCAGGTCCCAGATCCGCAAGAGGTCATCCCCGGCGCCGCCCTTATAAACATCGGCGCCCCGGCGGCCCTCGATGGCATCGTTGCCCTGGCCGCCCACCAGGATATTGGCCTTGCTGTTCCCAACGAGCTTGTCGTCCCCGTCGGTCCCCTGATGGGTCACCGCGCCGGTATCCTTGCCATAGATGATCATGACGTGGCCATAGCCAAGATAACTGTCTGCGTCGCCCTCAGCGACACCCACGAGCAAATCGTCGTAGCCATCCCCGTTGATATCCCCAGCGCTGCTTACAGATTGGCCAGCTCCATCAAGGGTATCGTCGCCGACTACGCGAAAGCCATCCCCCGGTTCAATCTGATTCAGGTCCACCGTGGCGCCAAAACCTCTATTCTTGCCATACAAAACAAAGACCTGACCGGCCTGACTGATGTCCCGGTTGCGCCTCAAGTCCGGTATACTAAACCGAGGGTCTGCTAAAATGAGATCATCATAGCCGTCACCGTTGAGATCACCCGCGCCACTCACCTCAAATGCATCCGGTGAGAAGCGAAAGCCCTTTTTGCCATCCAGATCATCCTTGGTGAGACCATCACCAAAACCATCGGCGCGGCCAAAAAACACATAATTTGGTGTCGCAACCATATCATTGATGCCGTCACCATTGATGTCACCCGCTGCCTGGGCGGACCCGACAGTTAGGATGCCATCTTCCGTCACATCGTATTCCACCCTTTGATCCATGCCCAATTCGGTCGTATCAAGAGACGGGCCAAAACCTCCCGGCTGGCCGAAGATAATACCCAAGCTTGCGGAGATCGATCTTTTGGCAAAAATCAGGTCATCGCGTTTGTCGCCATTGAGGTCACGGACGATTTCAACGCTCATTCCCGATTGAGGGAAGGTTAGGCGCGATCCATTGGATCCATTGATTGATGCTTGGTCAAAGACGCTGGCGAAATTTCCGTCTTGGCCATGGATCAAATAAACATCGTCTACCGCAAACAGCGTATCGCCCCGGCCGTCCCCGTTGATGTCGCCGCCCATCGTGACATCGATGCCATTGCCGATGTCACTGACAAACTCGGGGTCCGGATAGTTGCCGAAATGAAAGCCGTTTTCGCCATCAATCGTTGTCAAATCAAATTCGTTTGGGAAGGGTTTGTCGGAGCCAAAGATGACGTGATTGGGACCTTTATAGCCATAGGGATTTTCGCTGAAGATGAAATCTTCAAATCCGTCACCATTCAGGTCACTGCCGCCACCCAGGTATGCATTTTCGAAGAAGCCACCTGTGCCCATTTCGCCGATGCGAAAGCCGTCAGGATGACCTAGATCATCCAGTTTTGTATCAGGGTTTATACCGTCCTTCGAACCCAGCAAAACATAAAGGTATTTATGGAGGCTATAAACATTCGGGGCAAAAGCAATGTCATCGAATCCGTCGCCATTAATGTCCCCGATCCCTGATACAGTGGTACCGATTTGGTCACCCGGTATCAAACCCTTGATTGCGACGCCGTTTTTCCCGTTCATGTCCTCTTTGCGCAAGGTGAAAGGCACGTTGTTAACTTTGATTTCAAAGGTACCTTGGCTTTGCGAGCCGTCCCGCGAGGAAGCGATGACCGTCACGTCATGGGATGGATTTTTTATGTTGTCGAACTTGGCGCCGGGGACAACGGTGACCTCACCGGACACCGCATCGATTTGGAACTGATTGTTGGCGTCGGTCTGCGCGCCGTTCAAGAAGGTGTAGCTCACCCCGCTGTTGGGGTCGGGATCGACGGCACGCGCTACGAGGCCGGTGTAATAAGTGTCCTGATAAACGCCGGCGTCCTCATCGATCTCGTTGGGGTCATCGTGGGAATCGACCACCGGGCCGATGGGGGCGCTATTCGGGACCAGCAAGCGAACCTGGTCGATCAGGATTTCGGCCGTTTGATCACTGGCCTTTTTCCCGTTGAGGAAGCCGCCGAGCCGCAACCATTGACCGTACTTGCTCAGGTCGCCCAGGTCGACGGTGGCCGTCCGCCAGCCCGTGGCGACCTCTTTTTCATCTGGGTCGTCTGATGCCTGCAAGCGCACCACTTCGCCATTGTCGCCGCTACCCTGCAAAGCCTGGTTTTTACCTACCAAGAGGTCTACATAGCGCGCTGTGTCCTGGAAGCCGCTCAGGGTCATTTTATAGCGAAAGCTCAGCCAGGACGGGCCGTCCTCCTCGGGCTCGAAAAAAAAGTCCCAGCTGCCGGACATATTGGTGATATCCAGGTTGTCTTGGCCGCCTAGCTCAATCCGCAGAGCGCCACTGTTGCCAAACCCGCCCGAGGCGATGCGTTGGCCGCTGGCGTAGCCGGGTTGGCTGGTGCCACGAAAAGGATCGTCCTGATAAGAGAAGCCGTCATCAGAATTGTCATCGAAATCGGCGGCCAGGTAGATCAGGTTCTGATCGTCCTCGGCCGGCTCCAGGGTGATGATGCAGAAGCCCTTGTCTTTGTTGCCCTTGCCGTCGGAGAGGGTGTACTGGAAGCGGGCGTTCCCTTGGAAACCCACGTCGGGGGTGAACACCACTTCGTTGCCGGCCAGCACCACCGAGCCGTTCCTGGCCTTGCCGACCGCGGTGATTTCGAGCCTGTCGCCGTCGTAGTCCCAATCGTTTTTCAACAGGTCGGCGACGGGAATGACGAGCTCCTGGTTGACCGTGCCGGTCTTTCTGTCGTTCTTGGCTTGCGGCGGCGTATTGCGGTTCACCATGTTGACCTTGGTGCCGTCGCCGAACACCAGTCTTTCCACGGTCCGCAATGTGTCCTTGCCGTCGGGGCCCCTGACCGTGGCTTTGTGTTGGTTGCCGATGATCTTATAGTTTTTGAATTTGCCGCGGAAGAACGCCTGGTCATAGCCACGGCCGCCATGGAGAAAATCGTTGCCGCGGCCGCCGACCAGCCAGTCCCTGCCGTGGCCGGCGTAAATGCGGTCGTTGCCGCCGCGGCCGAGCAGCCTGTCGTTACCCCGATAGCCTCTGAGGGTATCGGCCTTTTTCGTGCCAACGATCCTGTCCGCCTTGAGGCTTCCCTTGAGGTTCTTGGCTTCGACCGGCAAATTCGGTGCCACCATGGTCGCGGCCAGCAGGGCGATCAGGGCCAAGCGGGACGGCCCCTTAAAGCGCGACCTTCCGTTTAGGCGCGATCTCCCATTTAAGCGCAGTTTCCCGGTTAGACACGATTTCATGCCGGCCGGCCCATCTTTTCCGAGGCCATCTTTTCCGGGGCCATTTACTCCAAGACCACCGTTATGACGCTGTTTCGTATTTCCCATCTCATGGTCCCACATTATAGGAGTTCCAACGCGTAATAGGGGCTACAATACGTAACACCGAGGTTGCGCTGAATAACCCAGGGAGGCTACGCCGAGCGGCGCAGATCGCACTACCAACTGCACATCTTTAGTTTATTTTTATTCAGTGTACTTCTTATGGTTAAGCTAGATTAGCTCGTCCTAAAGAAGAATTCAACAAACTTATCTCCAATAAGTGGCAAAATTTCGGTTGACTTTTGCCACCGGACCGGTCGCCGGGGATTCATCGTCGAGTCATCGCGAAGTCATTCCCTCGGGCGGTGGCGGGCGCCTATTCCTGACCGCTTGCGGTCAGCAGGACCTTGATAGGTTTTGCCAATGGAACAGGAAAAACGATCCCCCGTCACCGGCCATTTCCCTGCGCGCGGCTCGCCCCGGGGCGAGGCCCATCTGATGGGTCTTTGCCTGGTGCTGGGCTCCGCCTTGGCCTTCAGTTTGGCGGGGGTCTTGACCAAGATGATCGCCGCTGGCCCTTGGACCATCGTCGCTTGTCGGGGC
>JANQKX010000167.1 GCA_028280915.1 Kiloniellaceae bacterium | reverse complement strand
AACAAGTCCCATTCGTAGCCGGGTTCTATCTTATCGGTTCGGCCTTCTGCCTCGCCTTAGGATCGGTTTTGGCAAAAGGGCTGCTAGGGAACCACTTTCTGACCGACGCGGGATCGGCAATTCACCCTTTGGCTTTTGTCTGTATTCAGCTTTTTGGCAGCCTGTGTTTTTTGCTCACCGTTGCGTTAGGGCTGGGGACCAGCTTTAAGTTGGGGTCGGCCTTGGCCAGACTGGTGTGCGCGGGTCTGGTCGTGGCGGCGGGCGCCGCATGTACTATATCGGCCCTCCATTACACAAGCGCCAGCGTGGCATCGGTGATCTTCGCCACTCAGCCTGCGATGATAATTGTTCTGGCCTGGGCCTTGCTCAAAGAGCCGATTGGAGCCGCCATCATCATTTTGGGCGTGGCGGCCTTTTGCGGGATCGCGATCATGGTGGGTTTTGACGGCAATTCAACGGCAGCAAATCAATCCCTGGGAAACGCCTTTGCCCTTCTGGCCACTGCGGCCGCGGCGCTTTACGTGGTGTGGATGCGGCGGGTGGTTTCCGGCGCGGACCCCCTAGCCTCATTGATCGTCGTGCAAAGCGTTGCATTGGTCGCCTTGTTGATTGGCTGGATCGTTTCTACCGCTCTGTGGCCGCAGTTTGCGGGCTCTCCCATCCAAATGCCCGGCAACTGGGCTGCCGCTGTCAGCGCGGCGATGACCGGCACGATTTATTACGGCATGGCCTTTTACATCTATTTGCTCGGTCTCAAACGAATTCCGGCGGCACGGGCAGGCATGTTCCTGAACCTGGTACCCGTCTTCACCATAGCGATCGCTTACGTCTTGTTGGGAGAAGTTCTGACGCCGGCGCAGTGGATCGGCGCGTTTGTGGTCCTCGTTGCCGTCTCGGCCATTCCTTTGGCCGCTAGGCTACGACACTCTGGAGGCCGCTAACCTGCCCGGTCGGGCCGGTTGTGCAGGCAAATCAGGGTTTGGCTCATCTTGGCGCAGAGTTTTTCGCCGCCGTCCTTGCTCACCAGCACCTCCACGTCGCAGATCGTCAGGGTGCGTCCGGCTTTCACCACCCGGCCCGTGGCCCGCAGTTTGTCCCCATCAGCCGGCGCGATCAGGTTGATCTTGTATTCCACGGTCAACACCGAAGAGCCTTCGGGAAACAAGGTGAAACCCGCATAGCCGCCCGCTGAATCGGCGATCGTGCTGGTGACGCCGGCATGGAAGTAGCCATGCTGCTGGCAGAGATCGGCGCGATAGGGCAAATCGATCACCACCTCGCCCGGGTCGACCCGCACCAGCTGGGCGCCCAAGAGGGTCATGACCCCTTGCTGGGCGAAACTGTCGCCTACCTTGCGGCGGAAATCGGGATCTGGTGCTTCGAAACCCATGGACCTCCCCTATCGCGCTACAACAAAAACACCGCCGCCAGGGCCAGAAAGGAGAAAAACCCGACCACGTCGGTCACCGTGGTCAAGAAAATCGACGACGCCAGGGCCGGGTCGATGCCGAAGCGCTCCAGGGCCAGGGGGATCAAGGCGCCGGACAGGCCGGCCACCCCCATGTTGATGATCATGGCCGCCCCCAGCACCACCCCCAGGGACAGGGAGCCGAACCACAGCCACGCCACCGCGCCGGTCAGCACGGCGAACAAGCCGCCGTTCAAAAAGGAAACAAAAAACTCCTTGCTGATAAAGCGCTTGGCCGTGGCGTCGGTCAAATCCTTCATGGCGATGGCCCGCACCGCCACGGTCAGGGACTGGGTGCCCGCGTTGCCGCCCATGGAAGCCACGATGGGCATGAGCACCGCCAGGGCCACCAATTCATCGATGGTGCCTTGAAAGATCCCGATCACCGCC
>JANQKX010000165.1 GCA_028280915.1 Kiloniellaceae bacterium | reverse complement strand
CTTGAGAGATGTGGAAAGTCTCCGTGGTCAGTTCCATCTTGCCCGCCTCGATCTTGGAGAGGTCGAGAATCTCGTTGATGAGCGCCAAGAGGTGTTCGGCCGAAATCAGAATCTTGCTCAGGTTTTCGTAGCTGCGTGCCGATAGACTGTCTTGCGAGCGCCGCATGACCAAACGGGTAAAGCCGATGATGGCGTTCAAGGGCGTGCGCAACTCGTGGCTCATGTTGGCGAGGAATTGGCTCTTGGCCCTTGTGGATTCCTCGGCCTGGTCCTTGGCCAGGCGCAGCTCGGTGATATCGAAATAAGTCAGCATGCGGGCGCCGTCGGGCAAGGCCATGCAATTGGATTGCAGGATGCGCCCGTCGGTCAGGGTGATTTCCGAGGGCTGATAGTCCCCTTGCCTGATCTCTTCGGTGCGGCGCGCGACGAAGGCGTCCCAGTCGCCATAGCTTTCCTGACAAAGGCTGGTTTTCCGCGTCAGCTCCATGTCCTCGCGGAAACTGGGATTGCCCTCGAAAAAGGACGCGGGCAGGCCCCAAATCTCCCGATAGGCCCGATTGTGCAGACGGATCTTCATATTTTCGTCCATGAAGACGATGCCGTATTCGATGTGCTCCAGGACGGCGTTGAGCACCCGCAGGATCTCGTCTTTTTCCGCGACCGCCTTGTCGAGAGCCTCCTCCCGTTGTTTTAGGTCGGTGATATCGGAAAAAGTCGCCACCCGGCCGCCTTCTCGTGTGCGCCGCTCGTTGATCCGGATCCAGCGGCCGTCCAATTGTTTTTGAATGAACGGTCCAGCGGGATTGCGGTGCTGGGCCATGCGTTTTTCATGCCAGGCCTCGGTGTTCGGTTCGTCATAGTTCACCGTGCCGCGCTCGATGGCCGCCCAAGACAGATCCTTAAAGAGGATGCCGGGCTTGGCCAGATCGGCCACCTGGGGATAGAGCTTGTGGAACTGGCTATTGCACAGGGCGAGACGGTCGTCCTTATCAAAGAGCGAGAGAGCTTCCGAGATGCTCTCCACCGCGTCCAGCAGCCGCTGGTCGCTGCGCTGACGGGCCGCTTCCGTGGCCCTGGCCTCGGTGATGTCCGTGGCGATCATGCCGATGCCCTCAATGGCGCCGTGACGCCCGGGGATGGGAAACTTGACGGACAGAACCGTGGTCTCGCCCCGGTCGGAGGGCACTTGCAGTTCACGCACCACCTGCTCGCCGCGGCGCATCACCTCCCGGTCGTGGTCTTCGAAATGCTTTGAGATTTCCACGCCGATCGCCTCTTTCGAGGTTTTACCGATGAACCACGCCTCGGGCCGTTTGTAGGCCTTGGCCAGTTCCCGGTTGACGAAGGTGTAACGCCCTTGCCGGTCCTTCAGGCAAATCATGGCCGGGGAATGGTCGGCGATGGCTTTCAAGCGGGTCTCGCTTTCATAGAGGGCCTGATGGGCCCGCGTTTGCTCGGTGATGTCTTGGATGACCCCGTTGGTGCGGATCAGCCGGCCTCTCCCATCCAGCACGGGCTCGGCCACTTCGCGCACGAAACGCACCTCGCCGTCCTTGCGCAGGATACGGTACTCGATCTGGAATCCCTCCTTACTTTCCTTGGCGTCCCGCACCGCCTGCAGATAACGCTCTCGGTCCTCCGGCAGCACGCCATCAGCGTCGGCTTCCAAGGAGGTCAAGACCCGGGCATAGGCGTCCCCGGTTTCATACCCGAAGATGCGCGCCAGTTCGTCGGAGCAGTATTGCGCCCGGTCTTCCATCTCGTCCCAGACCCAATAGCCCAGATTGGCCAGCTTGGCTGCGTGGGACAAACGGCGCTGATTCTCTTCGGCCGCCAATTCGGCCTGCCAGCGATTAAACTCCGATCCCACCCGCTGGGCGACCAGGCTGAAAAAGGCCCGCTCGTGGGGCCGGTCCGCCATTTCCCGGTCGTCCATGACAAAGACGTGGCCGGCCGGGCGGCCCGCCGCATCAAAAAACAATTCGCCCCGATAGGAATGGGCCCCCATGTCCGCCAGCATGCGGTCATCGGGAAATCGCACGCGCAGACCCGAGGCGCAAAAGAACTGGGGCTGGGTCCTGTCGGCGATACGATAGATTTCAAGACACGGCGTGTCCGCCAGAGGATAACTGAAGTTACCGGCAAGCGCGCCGTCGGTGGCCAAGGCCAGCAGCACGGCATCGCCCCCACTGGCATCATCCCCACTGGCACCGTCCCCATTGGGATCGAGCCGCGCCACCGCCGCCCAGCGGCAGGAGAGCCCCAAGGCCAGCGCCTGAGCCGCGATCTTGAAGAAGGCGTCTCCGCCGGCGCTTTTACTCGCCAGAAAGGCCAAGGCCTTGTCGATTGCGTCCATCTACCAATTCCCGCGGCAAGCCTGCCAATTTGGAACAGTCAGGTAGATCTTAGTTTGGGACTTATAACGAAGCGATGCAATGGCCCGGCGCGCGAGGACTTGGGATCGGGTCGCACCAGCCGGTCATGGAGGTAAGTATCAAAAGTGCCTTGGCACCAAAATAAAGCCCCCGGTGGTGAAACCGGGGGCATAAAATACAGTCCGCAATATCAACTACGCGCAGTATGAAAACTTCGCAAAAAGGCGGAGCCTTAAAGATCGTAATTCAATTAAGCGGCGTTGATCGACCGTGTGCTGTAATGGCTGGAGGTAGACCAGAATTGCTGCAGCCGGCGCAGCGCCTTGTTGGCCTCGGCCAGGGTCTCTTCCGACAGCTGATCGTTGGACAGCAATTCGGCGTGCCGATCGAAGAGGTGGCCGATCCCGTTGCAGATCACCGTACCCTTTTCCGAGGCGCGCACATGGAAGGAACGGCGATCGTGGGGTGAGCGCTCCTGGATCAGGTAGCCGTTCTCCACCATCTTTTTCACATTGTAGGAAACATTGGAGCCCAGGTAATAACCGCGCTGCGTCAACTCGCCCACCGACAGTTCCTCATTGCCGATGTTATAGAGGATCAGCGCTTGCACGTTATTGAGGTCGCGGATACCGCGGCGCTCCAATTCGGCCTTCACCACCTCCAGACATTGCCGGTGGAGGCGTTCGACCAAAGTGATTATTTCAAGGTATGCGGCCTTCACGATATCCTCGCTACAAATATTCTCAAAAACGGAATAGATGGCCTCAAGGTACTGTCGCCCCCTTAAGGTTTACTTAACAGCACCTCCTTTTATCTATCTGATTTTAATCGTATTTTAGCTAAATCGGAGGGATGCTCCCGAGCCGGTCAAAGACGGGGTCCTAGCCGTTGATATTGATCAGTTTTTGTCCAGCATCTTGATGATCGAAGAATAGTCCAAGGACCCGTTTCCCTGGTTCACATGCATGGTGTAAAGCGCCGTGGCCTGGGCACCCAGGGGTGTAGCCGCCCCCACCGACGCGGCGGCGGCTTGGGACAATTTCAGGTCCTTGTGCATCATCTCCGTGGCGAATCCCGGCTTGAAATCCCGGTTGGCCGCCGCGGTCTCCACCAGCCCCGCCACGGGCACGTGGTTCAGCATGGCCCAACAGGATCCCGAAGCCTTGGACGAGATATCAAACAGCTTCTGCGGCGAGAGCCCGAGCTTTTCCCCCAAGGTGAAGGCCTCGGAAATGCCGATCATGGTGATGCCCAAAATCATGTTGTTGCAGACCTTCGCCGCCTGACCCACCCCCGGGCCGCCGGCATGAACCACGGTGCGCCCCATGATATCGAAGAATGCCTTGCCTTTTTCGAAGGCCGCCTCGCTCCCGCCCACCATGAAGGTCAGGGTGCCGCCCGCGGCACCCGCCACGCCGCCCGAAACCGGAGCGTCCAGCATCAGATAACCGGCCGCATCGGCGGCCTCATGGACCGCGCGGGCACTCTCCACATCGATGGTCGAGCAATCGATCAATAGGGCGCCCGCCGGCGCCTGGCCGATGATGCCCTGATCCCCGCCATAGACCGCTCGCACATGCTGGCCGGCGGGCAGCATGGTGATCACCACATCGGCGTCCGCCACGGCGGCCGCGGCTGATGGGGCGGCGGTCACCCCATCTTCTGCCGCGCGAGACAGGTTTTCGGGCACAAGATCAAAACCGGTCACGGCATGACCGGCCGCCACCAGATTTTTCGCCATGGGACCGCCCATGTTGCCCAATCCGATAAAAGCGATCTTGGTCATGTCATCTTCCTCCCCTCTTGGTCCGGCGTGGCGACCCCAGCCTCAACTGGCGCCGTTGGCAAAACTCAGCTTGTAGCCCGGTTTTTCGACAAAGAACGCAGCCACTTCATCATCGGCGACCTGATCCAAGCTGGCCGGCCGCCATGTCGGTTGACGATCCTTGTCAACCAAGGCCGCGCGAATGCCCTCATAAATATCGGGCCGCATGAGCATGGCGTGGCTCAAGGTGTACTCCATGGTCATGCAGTCGTCGAAGGAGAGATCGGCGCCCCGCTTGAGCTGTTCCCAAGTGACCTTGAGGCTCGTGGGGGAGGCTTTGCCCAAAACGCCCAGCGCTTTTTCGGCCCAGGGCGTGCCTACCGCCGCCAGGCAGGCCATGGTTGCGTCCAGATCCGCCACGGCGAAGCAGCGCTCCAGCTTGGGATAGATCTCCGCCAAGCCCGTGCCCTCATCTCCCGGCGGCGGGTTTTGGTTGAAACTCTGCAAGACCCCATCGACCACCTGGGGCGCGGGATCGGAAAACCAATCCGCGCCGCGCAGGGCCTCGATCAGGCCCTCATTCAAAAAGGAGGGAGCGTAGTGGGTGGCGATTTCCGCAAAGAGGCAGTCCGCCGGCCCCAAACGCCAGCCGGTCAGGCCGAGGAACAAACCCAGCTTGCCGGGCAAGCGGGGCAGGAAGTAACTTCCGCCCACATCGGGAAAGAACCCGATACCGGTCTCGGGCATGGCAAACAAGGTGCGTTCGCTGGCCACCCGATGGCTGCCGTGAACCGAGATGCCCACGCCGCCGCCCATGGTGATGCCGTCAATGAGCGCGATGTAGGGCTTGGGAAAGACCTTGACTTGGCGGTTGAGGCGGTACTCTGCTTCAAAAAAGCTGTGGCCGAATTGATGGGGCGCGTCCGGGTCCAGACTGCGCTCCTCATAGATGTGCATGATGTCGCCGCCCGCGCAGTAGGCCCGGTCGCCCTCGCCTTGCACCACGACCGCCTTCACGCTGGCGTCTTGCGCCCAGTTCGTCAGCCGCGCGCTCATCTTGCGGATCATCCTCATGGTCAGGGCGTTCAGCGCCTTGGGCCGGTTCAAGGTGATCAGGCCCAAGGGGCCGCGATGCTCAAAAAGGATTTCGCCGTCAATGGCCATTCTTTTTTCCGTTTGTTGCTACGCGCCTGTTTTAGGGGTCGGCAGAACCTCTACCGACCGAAAGGGGATAACATTATGCTAGTGTGGTGGATTTGAAGTTTCTTTCATTCTGGGAGCTGGCACCGAGAGAAACTTCAAATCCATAAACCACACTACCATCAATAGTTTGCTAGTGTCCTGATCGAATCAGAAGTTCGTCCGGTGCTCGCCATCTGATACTACGAACTTCTGATTCGGGACACTAGGGAGGTTTCGATCAAGCCTTTTTTGAGATCATTTCATCGGGTCAAGAGATCCCGCGCCGTGATCAGGCGCATGATCTCGTTGGTCCCTTCCAAAATCTGATGGACCCGCAGGTCGCGCAGATAGCGCTCGATGGGAAAATCCCGCAAGTAGCCATAGCCGCCATGGGTCTGCAGGGCCTCGTTGCAGACGCGAAAGCCCGTATCGGTGGCCAGGCGCTTGGCCATGGCGGCATAGCTGGTGCGCCGGTGGTCCTTTGCCTGCACTAGGGCCGCGGCCCGCCACAGCAGCAGCCGGGCGGCTTCCAACTCGGTCGCCATATCGGCCAACTTGAATTGCAGGGCCTGAAAGTCGGCCAAGGGCCGACCGAACTGCTTGCGCACGGTCATGTGGTCCCGGGCCGCCTCGAAACACTGGCGCGCGCCGCCGATAGAACAGGCGGCGATCCCCAAGCGACCGCCGTCCAGCGCCGCCATGGCAATCTTGAAGCCCTGCCCCTCCTCGCCGAGGAGGTTTTCCTTGGGAACGGCCACCTCCTCGAAATGCACCATGGCCGTCGGCTGGCTGTTCCAGCCCAGCTTGACTTCCCGCTTGCCAAAGGACAGCCCATCGCTGTCGCTGGGCACCAGAAGGGCCGAGATACCTGCTGGACCCGGCCCGCCGGTGCGGCACATGACCACGTAGAGGTCGCTGCGCCCGCCGCCGGAGATAAAGGCCTTGCTGCCGTTCACGATATAGCGGTCATCCTCAAGGCGCGCGCTGGTGGCCAAGGATGCCGCGTCCGAGCCCGCGCCCGCCTCGGTCAGGCAATAGCTGGAAAAATGCTCCATGGTCACCAGGGACGGCAAAAACCGCTGGCGCTGCGCCTCGGAGCCGTATTGATCCACCATCCAGGCCACCATGTTGTGGATCGAAAAATAGGCCGCGGTGGAGGGACAGGCCGCCGCCAACTCCTCAAAAATGATGGTGGCGTCCTGCCGGGTGAGCCCGGCCCCGCCCACGTCCTCGCCGACAAAGATGCCGCCAAAGCCAAGCGCCGCGGCCGCCCGCAGGGTCTCTTCGGGAAAGATCGTCTTGGCATCCCATTCGGCGGCGTGGGGCAGCATTTCGTTTTGGGCGAAGTCCCGCGCCAATTCCTGAAAGGCGATCTGCTCGTCTGATAGGTCGAAATTCATCTGGCGTCCTGCCCTGCCCCTACCCCTGGCGCGGGCTGTTGTCCACCCGCTTTCCCGGGAATGATAGACCAGCCAAGACCCCTGTCAACGCGCGAAGGGCGCCGGCTTGGGCCAATCCGGCTTGACAAACCTTTCCTAAGCGCGTTGAGTTGGTCCCGCGCCGATTTGATCTGCTTGCGGGCGCCTTAGAAATGCGGCTAAAAATGGTTGGTCAACAAAACCGCCCGGGCTGCCGCGGCGGTTTTTTTTGTCGCAAGGCGCAGCAGCAAAGTAGGTCGAGGCACACAGGGGCCAATGGGGCCTGCCGCTGTGATCTGGTATGCGGATACGCACAACAACCGCATCCCCCTTGGACCCGTGCCCCGATACCCCGGCCGCCCCGGCTGCCGCGACCCGTTGGAGAGCTAGAACCGTGACAAAATCCCAGCAACATCCAGAGACCCTCGCCCTGCACGCTGGCTACCGCGCCGATCCCCACACGGGGGCGGTGGCCGTGCCCATTTATCAGACCACCTCCTATCAGTTCCAATCCACCGAGCACGCATCCAATCTGTTTGGCCTCAAGGAGTTCGGCAACATCTATACGCGGATCATGAATCCCACCTGCGATGTGCTGGAACAGCGGCTGACGGCCATGGAAGGCGGTGCCGCCGCTTTGGCGGTGTCCTCCGGTCAGGCCGCCTCGGCGCTCGCCATTCAAAACATCGCCAAGGCCGGCGACAACGTGGTCAGCTCCACCGATCTCTACGGCGGGACGTGGAACCTTTTTGCCAACACCCTGCCCAACATGGGCATCGAGGTGCGCTTCGTGGATCCCAGCGACCCGGACAATTTCGCCCGCGCCACGGACGAAAACACCAAGGCCTATTATTGTGAGTCCCTGCCCAACCCCAAGCTGACCATGTTCCCCATCAAGGAAGTGGCCGACATGGCCAACGTGGTGGGCATCCCCCTGATCGTGGACAACACGGCCGCACCCATCATCTGCAAGCCCTTGGAGCACGGCGCCTCCATCGTCGTTTATTCCTCAACCAAGTACATCGGCGGTCATGGCACCTCCATCGGCGGCATGATCATCGACGGCGGCACCTTCGATTGGGAAAAACACGCCGAGCGCTTCCCCCTGCTGAACACGCCGGACCCCAGCTACCACGGCGCCGTCTGGACCGAGGCGGTGAAGCCCATCGGGCCGGTTGCCTACATCATCAAGGCCCGGGTCACCCTGCAGCGGGATTTGGGCGCCGCCATGAGCCCTTTTAACGCCTTCATGTTCCTGCAGGGCTTGGAGACCCTGCCCTTGCGCATGCGCGCCCATTGCGAAAACGCCCAGGCGGTGGCCGACTACCTGGCTAAGCACGACGCCGTCGAAAAGGTCATTCATCCCTCCTACCTGGAAGGGGAATCCGCGGCCCGGGCGCAGCGCTATCTGAAAGGCGGTCTGGGCGGCCTGGTCGGCTTTGAGCTGAAATCGGGCGGCGAAGCCGGCCGTCGCTTCATCGACGCGCTGAAGATGTTCTACCACGTGGCCAACATCGGCGATGCCCGCAGCCTGGCCATTCATCCCGCCTCCACCACCCATTCCCAGCTCAGCCCCGAGGAGCAGGCGGCCACCGGTGTCAACGACACCTACGTGCGCCTCTCCGTCGGCATCGAACACATCGACGATATCATCGCCGATCTGGAGCAGGCCCTGGCGGCGGCCAACAGCTAAGCGTCCAGGCGGGATCAAACAACACCGGTCCGCGGGCGGCGTAGCCATCGCCGCCCGCGATCTATGTGGGAGAAAAAACGCCAGGCCTGGCTGCGGATCAGTCGGTCAATTCCGCCCGGCCGCCTAAGTGTTTGGCAAGGAAGGCCTCCATCGCCCGAGCCAGGGTAATGCGGTTTTTCCAATTGCGGATGGCATGGCCTTCGTCATCGAAGACGATGTATTCCACGTCCAGATCCTTCTCGCGCATGGCGGCGACGATCCGGTCCGAATGGGCCCGCACCACCCGCACGTCATTGGCGCCCTGCACCACCAAGAGCGGCTTTTCGATCCGATCGATGAAGTTAATCGGCGAGCGCGCGTCCATATGCGCCCGATCCTCCGGGTTATCGGGGTGCCCCACATAATTGTGCCAGCGGGCCAGGCCGTTTTTCCAGTAGGCGGGAAAGGTCTCGAAAGCCCTCACCAAATCGGCCACGCCCACGATGTTCACGCCGGCGGCAAAAACCTCGGGGGTAAAGGTCAGACCGACGAGGGTGGCATAGCCGCCATAGCTGCGGCCATAAATGGCGACCTTTTCCGGGTCGGCGATGCCCTCTGCGATCGCCCAATTCACCCCGTCGATCAGGTCGTCGTGCATCTTGCCGGCGAACTCTTTTTTGGCCGCTTGCATGAAGGCGCGCCCATAGCCGGTCGAGCCCCGATAGTTCACCCGCAAAACCGCATAGCCCCGGTTCGCCAGGAACTGGTCAACCGCCGCGTAACCCCAAGAGTCCCGCCAAAAGGGGCCGCCGTGCACGGCCAAGACCATGGGCAGGTTCTTCCCGTCCGTACCCGGCGGCAGGGTCAGGTAGCCGTTCAAGGTCAAGCCGTCCCGCGCCGGAAAGCGCACCGGCCGCATCTCGGCCAAGGAGTCCCGAAGTTCGGCCACCCGGGGCGCCGCCAGCTCCGTCAGTTCCCCACTGTCCTGATCCAGTAGATAGGAGATTTTGCCGTGCCGGTCCCGCTCCACCAGCAGGCTCAAGAGGGACTTGTCCCGGTTCCAGCCGGACACGTTCACGCTGAAAGGCCCATCCTGCCCGATTTTATCGAGCGCCGCTTCAATCGCCGGATCAAAAGGCTCAACATGCAGATAGTCGGGTTTTGACCAGGCGGCCAGGGGCGCATAGGTGACCTCGTCTTCCCAGAACCCGACCACATCGGCGGCCGGGTCCTCGTAGAACAAGGTCTCTTCCCCGGTTTCCAGATCCAGTTTCACCAGAACCTGACGGTCTCGGCCCCGGTTGGAGATGGCCCAGGCCCAATCGGCGCCGACGGGCGGCTTGCCCTCGATCCACATTTCGTCCTCGGCCGTGCCGCTGGCGATCACCCGCCAGCCCTCGGGGTGCTTGACTTCCAAGCGCCAAGTGGTGTCCGGCAAGCGCCGCTGCAGGGCAATCAAGGCGCCCGATTGGTCCGTGTAAAAGGCAAAAACGTCCCCCGGGTTTTCGGCGATCAAGCGTTCCTCGCCGGTCGCCAGGTTGTGCCAATAAAGGTCAAACTCGGAACGGTCCCGGCGGTTGTCCATCAGCAGGTACTGCAAAGGGTGGTCCGGGAAGTACTGGTGAAAGCGCACCTTGACGCCGGGGTAAGGGGTCATGTCGCGCACGGGCTGATCGGGATTGTCCGCATCCGCCAAAAGGAAGTGATAGTTCTCGTCCCCTTCCGCGTCCCACCAGGCGGTGATATGGCGGCTGTCGGCGGCCCAATAGGCCCAGCGCACGGGCCGCTCGGCGGGAATGGCGGTGACCGGCCCGCCGGCCACGTCAGCGAAATGAATGGTCGGCTTGCCGTCCTTCAGGGCGATCCACACCAGGCGTTTGCCGTCCGGTGACACCCGATGGTCCCAGCTTTCCTGGGCGGTGGAGAAAAAGGTCTCAACCGGGATCAACTCGGGCAGCGCCGCTCCGACCAAGCTGGGATGGCTCGGCGGCGCAACCTTGACCTCCTGCGCAGCCTTGGCCCCGCCGGCAAAAAGGGCCAAGGACAAAACCAGCAAGGCAAGCAAATGGCGCGATTTGATCTTCATGGTCATCTACCTGAATCTAGGGATTTTTCAGTTGTGGCCACCGACGCCACGCCTCGCTTGGGGATCGCTATGTCACAAAAACTTGAAGGAACCCGCCAGGTCCGGTAACTCTGCCCCATTCGCTGCGGCGAGGTCAACGCCTCGACCGCTTTCGTGCTACGACCCAACCCCATCCTTGGACCGCAGAAATGGCCATGAAGTCTCCCGTCACGAAACTAAAACAGCCGCAAAGTTCGGGTACCAAGCAGTCGCCGCACGCCGTGGGGGCCTTTCCCCAGATCCGTATGCGCCGCAACCGCACCGACGACTGGTCCCGGCGCCTGATGCGGGAAAACACCCTGACACTGAACGACTTGATTTGGCCGGTTTTTGTCCAGGACGAAAATGGCCGAAGCAGCGTCCCTTCCATGCCCGACATTTATCGCCTGGGCCCCGATTGTCTGGTGGATGCGGTGGGCGAGGCCGTGACCCGGGGCATCCCGGCCATCGCCATTTTCCCCTTGATCGCCCCGGACCGGCGCACTCCGGGCTGCGAGGAAGCCCACAATCCGGAAAACCTGGTGTGCCGCGCCGTTTCGGCGGTCAAGGCAGCCTTTCCCGACCTGGGCGTGGTGAC
>JANQKX010000156.1 GCA_028280915.1 Kiloniellaceae bacterium | reverse complement strand
CCTTCCTTGACGCCAATCCGGCTCGTTTTTCCGACTAGCCGGCCGGTAACGGGGCCGGAAAAAGGCTGGCAAACTCATTCGGCTAGCGCATCGATCATTTGGGTCGCCCGCTCCCGCAGCGCGGGCGGCGCGTTGAAGTCATCGGCGACCTGGGTGTAAAGATCCCGGGCCTTGGCCCGGTCCCCCGCTCGCAAGGCCAAAAGGGCGGAGAGTTCCAGGGCCGATGGCCGGAAGGCCGAATTGGGATTACTGAGCGGGTCCAACTGAGCCTGCAAGGTGGCCGGATCGCCGGTTTCAATCTGGTGCATCACCGATAGCAGGGCGGCCACGCCCTGAAAGCCCGGCCCGGCGGTCGGGTTCGCGGCCACGCCGTCCCAGATCGCCACCGCCTCCGCCACCTGGCCCTCTTCGGCCAGCAGGCTGGCTTTCTGCATGGCTGCCAAGACGGCATAGCCGCCGCTGCCGTCGGCCAAGTCGGTCAGGGCATTTTGCGCGGCAGCGGTCTCGCCTTCGGCCAACAACGTCGAGACGGCGGCGAATTCTTCCGACTTCTCGGCGCGCTGGCTTTCCTGATAGGCTTCCCAGGCTTTGTAGCCGCCCACACCCAACACGATCAACGCAACGGCGCCATAGACAAAAAGGCTATACTTGCGCCACCAGGCCAGTGCCTTGTCCTTTTGGACTTCCTCGTCAATTTCCCGGAAAATGTCAGACACGTATCATCCTCTGCCTCAGTCTCTGCCCCGGTTCGGGCGGCGCTACCATACTGACCAAGCGCGGGCAAATAAAGCGTCAAAGACCGAATTTCACAGCAATCGTCATCTTCAAAGCGTCAGCCGACGCCGCACACTTTAATGCCCCTTCGATGGAGCTTCCCAACTAAATCCTTGAGCTTCGAGCGATCGCCGATAGGCCGCCGCACCCCGAAAATCCTATGACATTGGCCAAAGCAGTTTGGGATTCGTCAAGGCGCTTATGCTGCGCACCGCTGGCTATCTTGGACTGGCCACGATCACTCTCTATCGCGTTTCGGCATGCCGCATCGATTTTTTGTTCGCGAATCGGATCATTTTTATAAACTCAAGGTAATAAATATTACCTTTAGGCTCTGCTGCGGTGAAAGTTCCTTACCTTTTAATCGTGCCTCTTTTGTTGGCAATCTGTGCATGTCAAAGTTCTGGGCCCTATGACTCCTTGCCCGACGGCAAGACGGTTGAGTTGAGCCCCGAGGAAAGCAGGATTAGCTTTCCACTTGCAGATTCTACTTCCAGCAAGCGTGAGTTTTATGCCGAGCGGTATGAAGCAGGTCACCAGGTGATGGAATATGGTTTTTGGTCCAGCAACGTAATGCCGTTCGCCCGGGCCATGGTGCTGTTTCGTAAAATGGATCCAGATTACTTCATCCAAGACAGAGACAGGATCGAAGACTTCGTGCAAAGCCTTTCTTTTGCCCAAGAAGAGAGTGTCCAGTTCGATGAAACAAAGGATCGTTTAGGGGCACGGGCCTTCAACGGGCGCGGTGCCTTCCGATCTCGTCATTTTGTCATTAGCGGTATTAACTGTATCGGATTTGAGCACTTTTGGGGCAAGATTCGATCCGGCACACGGCAGCTTTATGGATACTATTGCGCTGATCCCGGCGCGGCGATCGCTGACACACATCTTCAAGCCGTTCAGACCGGTGTCTCCATTGAAGGGGAATAAACGGCATTTCGTCGTCATCAAGGGTCAATGGGCGCCACGATGGCTCTGAACGGCTTATCTTCAAAGACTTCCGACCCTTTATTTTGATGGGTCCAAGCCGATCTTTTAACGGCACGGCCGTCTCGCGACGCAGCAGATGGCTGGACGACCGGGCTGATTTGGGCAACACTACGGGTTTGGCGTCAAAAAAATAACCGGGCCGGGCAAAAGGGGAGGAAAATTACAGAAAATGAGCAATCTCTATCGGATTGACGAGTACCGCTCGAAGGCGTCCCAGACGTTTTTTGAGCGCAGGGAGTTGGATCAATTGCTCTCCCTCTACAGCCGCCGGGTGGCCTCGGGCGAATGGCGCGACTATGCCATCGATCAGGTCGGCAGCGCGGCGATTTTTTCCGTGTTCCGCCATACCCACGACGCCCCCCTCTTTGCCATCGCCAAACAAAAATCTCCCCGGGGACGCCTCTACACGGTTTTTTCCGGCCGCCAAAAGCTGGCGCGAAGCAAATCCTTGACCGAAGCCCTGAAGGTTTTCAGAAAGCATTTAAAAGTGATATCATAATCAATTGATTTTTATAGATTAATGGTCGCCAAACGCAATCCGCTGAAACTCAACGCCCTACAGCTCAAAACCCTCACCCTGTTGCAGGCCTTGGCCCAGGAACCGTCAGCTTCCTGGCGCGACCCGGAATCCGGGGACGTGATCATCGGTCCCCTGCCCCAGCCCCACGGCAACCATTTTCATATTGGCTCCGCGGTGGTCATGACCCGGGATGCCACGGGACTGCGCAACGCAGGTGTCTGGCTTGCCCTGCAGCGCAAGGGCCTGGCCATGGGCAACTTTCCCCACAGCATCGCGCTGACCCCGCAAGGCCAGGCCTACGAAACCCGGCTCGCCGATCAAATCCTGCACCGCGGCGATCACTGAAGCGCTTCTAGACCGAGTGTTCCGTCGTAGACGTTCGTGTCGCCTTTTGGCGGGCACCACCCAATCGGGATTCCCGGTCGTAGATGCAGATGCCGGTTCGTAGAATCTAACCGTTTGTTCCTGATATGTTCTTATTGAAGGACAGGAACGATGGCCGGTTTCAAACGACAGATTTTAGCGGAGCAGGATCAGCGCCTCAGACCGGCTACCCTTGGGGAATTGGCGGAACAGGGCATCGGGGTTTTTTGCTGGTGCAACCGCTGCAGCCACAATGGGGTGCTGCCGGTGGCCCGCCTGATCCTTGAACTGGGCCCGGAAATGGCCGTTCCGGAGATCGGCTGCGCCCTGCGCTGTTCCCGTTGCGGCAGCAAGGACATCGCCACCCGTCCCGATTGGCCGGGCTTGGGACAGGTGACCCAACACCTCTCCGCCCCCTCGCCCGCGCCGGCCCCCCACCAACAAGAGCCCCACCAACAAGATCCACACCAACGCGCGGTAGGTGAGGATCAGGAAAATCGCCAAGCCCAGCCGTTTTCCCAATACGACTCGGCGGCGAATGCTATAGAAAATTAACGCTTTGAAATCAGAAATTTAACCAAATGCTGGCACGATCAATTCAATTCCTGAGCCATCCCCCGGCTCACGGAAGAGTGGTACCCGAGACCAGCGGCAGCCTCCCCCCATGTAAGCCGCTGGTCTCACCATTTCCGCGCCCCGGATGTTTCGACCCGGCCCGGCGCCCGTCCCGGCAGGTGCCGGCTCCCCTCCCCACACCGAAGGAGCTGGCCCAAGATGCCCTCTGACACCTTATCGGACTCCCGATCGGAATCCCGTAGCCCCGGCGAAAAGCGGCGTTTTAAGCGGGCCCCTTTGACCGTCACGGCCGAAGTGATCCCGGCTGGGGCCAACTCATCGGGCCCACCACACGACGGCGCGCCCATGCCGGCGGTGGTCGTTGATCTGTCCCTGGGCGGTGTCAGAATTCGGACTCCTTGCGATATGCAAGAAGCCGCAGGCCTGGTGCCCGGATGCAAGCTGACCTTGGGTCTGGGCGGCACCCTCTATATGGAATGCCAGACCATATGGCGCCAGCACGACCGCCTCGGTCTGGCTTTCATGCACAGAACCGAGGAGGTCGCGCCGCTCATCACCGGGTTGCTCCCACCCGATTGCCATGTCCCCCGGACCTAGAACGAAACAACAGATCTGTGTTTTCTTTTCTCTAGGCGTTTCGAGCAGCTGGCACGGCTGACAGTGATTAGGCTGCGGCGACCTTGTGGCTTAAATGCTCGGCCGTCTGCCGGGCGGTGCAGGCGGCCACGAGATCGCCGACCATTTCCAGGTGACCGGCGGCAGTGCGCCACACTTCCGGGCAGTTCGGCCGCAAGTCGCAGCGCTCGGCCAAAAGCGCCCGCACCACGTTCCTCTGCCCATCCCGCACGGCCGCGGCAATGAGGGTCTGGCTCAGCAGATCCCGCTGGGCATGGCTGCCGCCAAAACGATGGGCGATGTGACGCAAGGGCAGCAATAGATCCACCGTGGTGCTGTAGTCATCATGCGCAAAGGCATGAATGGCCCGGCACACGGGCAGACCCACGTCACGGGTGATGACGCCGTTGGCGTCCCTGTCGTGGGTCCGGCGCTCCAGAGCCGACAAGACCCGCCTGGCCGAGCCTTCCCGTCCGTCGCTCATGAAGGCCATGACCCCGTGGGCATCGTTGAAGGCATAATAGGCGTCATCGCGCAGGCC
>JANQKX010000153.1 GCA_028280915.1 Kiloniellaceae bacterium | reverse complement strand
ACGCGGTTTGCCCAACCGGAGCCATCACCTATTCGGCTCCCGAGCCCCAATCCCTTCTGGAACGCTTGCGGGTCCTGCTGCGGGCCTACGACGCCGCGGGCGGGCAAGATCCGGTACTGCTGATCTATGGGGCAGAGGACAGCGAGATGGTGATCGAGGCCATGGCCCGCTTCGGCCGGGGCCTGCCGGCCCAAGTGTTGCCTATGGCGGTCAACCAGGTGACCCAGCTGGGCGCCGATTTCCTTCTCTCCGCCCTGGCCTTCGGTGTCCGGCGGATCACCCTCCTGGTCGCGCCGTCCAAGCGGGACGAACTGGCGGGTCTGGCCGGCCAGGTCGGGCTCTGTGAATCGGTGATGACCGGTCTGGGATATGACAGTGGCCGTCTCCAGGTTTTGGTGGAAAGCGATCCCGATCCGGTGGAGGCGGCTCTTTATCACCCCGTTGCTGCGTCCGGTGGCGTCCTTGACGGCTTTTTGCCCCAGCCGGAAAAGCGCACGAATTTGCGCTTGGCCGCGGCCCGTTTGCATCAAGCCGCGCCCCAGCCGGTGGATGAGATTGCCTTGGCGCCGGGCAGCGCCTTTGGCGCGGTGTTGCTCGATACGGACAAATGTACCCTCTGCCTGGCTTGCGTGAGCGCCTGTCCAACCGGCGCCCTGGGTGACAACCCCGACCGGCCCCAGGTGTCGTTCCAGGAAGAGGCCTGCGTGCAATGCGGCTTGTGCCGTCATACCTGCCCGGAAGAGGCGATCGCTCTCAGGCCCCGCTTGAGTTTCGACACGGCGGTGAAGGATCATGTGGTGCTCTATGAGGAGGAGCCCTTTAACTGTGTGTCCTGCGGCAAACCCTTTGGGTCGCGGGGCACCATCGAGAAGATGGCGGCCCAACTGGCGGACCATCCCATGTTTCAGGGACAGGCGGCCGACCGGCTGAAAATGTGCGAAGACTGTCGTGTCATTGCCCACTTCGATGAGAAGGCGGCGCCCATGGCCGCCGGTGCGCGGCCCAAGCCCCGCACCACGGACGACTATCTGGCGGCCCGTGCCAGCGGCGAGGACGAAGAGACCTGAATTCGTTTAAGGATTGGCCGGCTTTTAAGGATTGGTGGGAAAGAGGTCACGGCATAGGGCCTCGGCCCGCTGGGCGAAAAGGCTGGCTTGCGCGGCGTCGATGGTGCCGTCTTGTTCCATGGCATGGATATCCCCTTTCCGCTCGGCCAGGCATTGCAAAAAGGGCGTGTTTTCCGCTTCCTGCGGCGGAGCGGTAAAGAAGGTGTCCCTTTCATAGTAGAGCAGGACGGCAAGCGCGCCCAATCCTACCAGAAGGGACACCATTCTCGGCGCCCATGGCGTGCCTTGAGCCCCGTTGCGGACCACGTCACGGGCCACATTGCGGGCCATGAGGCCGGTTACTCCACCTCGATGGTGCCGTCTATTTCCACGGCGAGGCCGACCGCGTCGATGTTGAGGGTGACCTTGACCGGCAAGGGCTGGGTGCCGCCGTGTGTGCCCTGTTCCACGGCCGTACGGACCGCGTTCTCGATTTCCCGCTGGGAGGTCACGCCGACCTTTTTCAGGAATTTGCGAAGGCTCATGTTGAAAATTTCTTCGTTCATGACGGGGTCCTTCCTTTCTTTAAGTTAGGCTTTATTGGCGAGAGGTAGATTGACCAGAAGATTTTGCGGTTTCATGTGCACCCGCTTTTCCGTGTCCATGGCCAGTCCCAGATAAATGGGCCGGCCGGCCACTTGGGGCAGGACGGCCGCCTGGTCCTTGATTTCCATGCGAAACAGGGACAGGAGCCGCTGATTTTGATCGTTGTCGATCTCGCGTCCTTGGTAGAGGTCGTTTAGCAAGGTGCTGGACTCCCGATCCAGGCCCAGGTGCCAGGCCCACTTGGGGTCCTCGACCTTGGATAGGGGATGAATGCGCGTGGTGATGGCCAGGAAACGGGCGACCCAGCGCTCCATGACACGACACAGGCCGTCAAGCCCGCCCCGGGCAAAGGAAAGGTCCAGCACCATGTCGAAGCGATCGCTGCGGGCCCAGTAATTCGCTTGGTTTTCCTCGGTCAAGACATCCAGATCCACCTGCTGGAGCGGGGTTTGGTTTTCCACCAGCAGCCGGCCCAAGTTGCCCAAGCCGCCGCTGGCCGACAGCTGCTCGAGAGTTTCCTCGTCGGCCAGCATGATTTGGCCGTCTTGCACCGTGACTTTTTGCGTGCGGAAAAAGAGCTCGGCCGCGCGCAGTTGCAAGGGCCAATCACAGTCGTCGAGCATGCCGCGCAGGATCAGGTGCACAAGCTGATCGGCGAAGAGCGGCGGCAGCTGACCGCCTTTGGTGAAAAAGGAATGATAGGCGGCTTCCACCGTCTCGTACTGGCAAAGGCGATCTCGGAACGCCAAGATGACCCGGTAGTTATCGATGGCATCGGGGTCCTCAATCCCATTCAACTCCACCTCGCTGACCGGGCGGCGGGGCTCGTTCATCAGAGAGAGGTGCAAGGCCCGCTCCGCGGCATTGGATTCCGCGACCGGGAGCAATTCTGGCCGCATCAAAAAGGCGCGCAGCAGGTCATCGCTGACCAGCAAGTGGCCATCCGCGTTTTTTTTGACCAAGTGGTATCCCGACGAGCGCCAAAACTCCCTTGCCATCACCTGGTCCTCATACCCTTTCTGCGCCATGGGCCCAGGGCCCACGTGTCAACAACATGGAGAGCGGCGCTTCGATGTCCTTGTCGCCGCAGCTTAGCAAGAGGTCCCCGCGCTCGGAAATGCCGGTGACGCGCCCGGTTTGCGGTCCCTGGAAAAAGTCAAAGGTCTCTTCTTCTTCCGACCCCCTGGCGAGCCCGACCCAAGCAGCGGCAAGGGGCGTCAAGCCCTCATCCTGCCAGCGATGTAGCCAGGAAACAAAGAACCGCGCCAGAGCCTCGAGGATCTCCCGCGAACTTACGTAACCGGCGCCTTCCTCGAACAAAGTGGTGTGCAGGGCCCGTCGGCCCGGGTTCTGGTCATCGTCCTGGTCGAGGATGTGGATCTTTACATAAGCCAAAAGCCAATCGGGTTCCTGGCTTAGGTCATGGGTGTTACTTGCCAGGGCCAAGTTGCCCACGCAGGCTTCGTTGACATAAATTTGATCCGGCCAGCGAAAGGAAACGCCGATTTGCGCCGGCAAGACCTTTCCGAGGGCATCATTGATCCCCAGCATCAAAACGTAAGCCACCGGCAAGGCGTCTTGCAGGCTGGTTTCGGGCTCGAGCAGGAAGGCGGCCTCCAGCCGTTCGTCGGTCCGGGCGTAAACCAAGGTACCGGCGCCGCTGCCCTCTTGCGCCAGTTCATGCGCCCTGGCGCGCAGATCTTGCGTAGGGGTCAGCGCCACGGGGGTAAAAAGCGGCGGCAAGGAGGGGCGGTCGTTCAAGGTTATGCTTTCTTGTTCTTGCACTCGTTCTTTTTCTTGCACGCGTTTGACGCCTGGCATTTTTGTCGGATCACCGTCATCTTCCGACGGGAAGCGCGCCCAGATTATGGACCTTGCCGGTCCGGGTCAATTGGGGCTCTGGGCCGGCGGAGCCCTGGGTTTGCTGCTGCCTGACACTGGACAACAAGCGGTGTTCGGTTCATGTTGCAATACATAAGGAACAAAAGAGCCGCGAAAAGGCCATGAGCGAGCACAGAGAAAAAAGCCAGCCCTTTGACTCCGTCGCGGAAGTCTCCCTGGCCGTGGGCATTATTTTGGAACGTCGGGCGGTATCCCACGCGTGGATCGACCATAGCTGGCGCGCGGTGGCACTGATGGTCGGGGCGCCTCCCCTGGATTCCGAAAAAGCGTGGAAAGAAGTGGACCGGGGTGAGGGGTGGGTCCGTTTTCACTGTGCGACCTTGCCGGTGACCTTGCATCGCAAGGAGACCGAGGCCTATCGCACCAACCTCACCAACCAAAACCCGGTGCTCTACGTGGTGCTGCGCAACACGGAAGATCCCGACGCGCCCCACGAGATTGAAGCCGTATCGGCCACGGCATCCCCCTTCGAAGCGCAAGATTTTTTGGACTCCGGTGACGATTTGGTCGAGCCGGTGCCCTTGCCGCCGGGCATGATCGCGTGGCTGCAGGCCTTCGTCGATGCTCATCACGATGACGTGCCGTTCAAAAAACGCAAGCGCGACAAGCTCAAGACGGAAGTGCAGCGTTTCGGCAAGGAATTGCATCCCATCGAACGGCGCTTCTACGACAAAAGGAAACGGCAATGACCGAAGGAGATCCTTTTTTCTCCCGCTGGTCCCGCCGTAAAGCGGCGGCGCGTCATGGCGAACCGGATCTCCAGCCCGAGCCGGCCCCCCAGCCGACCGTCACCGAGGCGGAGGCTTTGCAGGAGAAGGGGGTAGACCAGCCGATCCCCTCAGAAGCCCCGCCGAACATACCTTTGACGGCGGCAAACATTGCCGATGGCCGGGAGCCGGTGTTGGCCGAATCCCCTGAGTCCGCCGCAGAAGAAATGCCGGATCTGCCGGACCCCGAGAGCCTCGATTATGATTCTGACTATTCGGTCTTTTTCAATGACAAGGTGGCCGAGGGCGTGCGCAACGTGGCGCTGCGGAAGTTATGGCGCAGCAATCCGGTGCTGGCCAACTTGGACGGGCTTTGTGATTACGACGATGATTTCACCGACGCGGCCACCGTGGTGGAAGGCATGAAGTCCGCCTACCAGGTGGGCAGGGGCTATGTGTCGGAAGTTCTTGAGGACGCCGAGGATTCCGATCAGCCTAATGAAAACCTGGCGATCAAAGATGCACCCGATGAAACTGCGCGAGAAGAAGAAGCCGCGGGTTCACATCCGGCACCGCCGTCGGAGAGCCAAACCACGGCGGCTGGGGATGAGGCAGGGGATGGGAAAGACTTATTCAGGGATGGCGAAGGGAACAGCGAAAGCACCGACGAGGACGGCGATTCGGTTGCAAGTTAATCTTTAGTATCGGTTTAACCGCCTTTGTGTTGACGGTAAGTAGAGGCAAGTATTGCAAGACACTACCGGACCGGATGGAGGCTTGACTTTGGTCCCGGAATCTGGAAGTTTTCCAATTAAGAATTTGGTATACCACCGGAGGGTCGCGAGTTGCGCTGCGGTCCTCATGCCCCGGAAAAAATTCAAGTTCCAAAACGGAAGGTATTTTAGGTGGCGGCGCTGAAACAGGTTGAGTCAGGTGAGGTTCCGGCGGAAGAGGTCGGACGCAGGAATGTCTACGTTTTTCTGGCGGGTGCCTTGACGGCGCCGGCCCAATCAACAGAGGCCGATTTAGCGGCCCGTTTTTCTGATCCAACGACGCCTTTGGGTCAGGCTTTCAGGGATTTTCACCGGGCGTTTCAGGCGAGCGATCGCACGGCGCGCGAACGGGAGTTCCACGACCTTTTTGTGGGTGTAGGGCGAGGGGAACTCTTGCCCTACGCCTCATATTATCTGACCGGCTTTCTGCACGAAAAACCTTTGGCAAAATTGCGGGCCTCCCTCGCCGAGATGGGTTTTGGCCGTTCGGAAGCCGTGCGTGAGCCGGAAGATCACTTGGGTTTTTTATGTGACGTGATGGCTCAGCTGATCGAGGGAACCTGGGCGGGCGAGTTTAAGGTCTATGAACAAGACCGCTTTTTCGCCGAACACATCTCACCTTGGGCCGACCGATTTTTCGCCGATCTCGAGGCGGCGGAAACGGCGGATCTGTACCGCTCGGTCGGTAAGATCGGGCGCTTGTTCATGGAAATCGAAGAACAGGGTTTTGCCATGGTGGCCCGGGCCTAGGGCCGTGCTACTGTGTTTTCCAGCTGGAAGAGGGATGCGCTTGGAAATTTGAGTCCGTTACGTAACGAGCGTTTTTCTGAAAAAGCGCGTAAGGAGGAAACGACGTGTCAAAAAGCAAAGATGAAAAGCTGAATCGGCGTGAGTTTTTTGGTCGGGCCAGCAAAGGCGCGGCGGCGGGCATCGCTGTCGCTGCGACGGGCGGCGCCGCCGTGGCGGCCGAACAGCCAACCCAGGTGGGCACTTACAAGGAAACCGCCCACGTGCAGACTTATTATCAATCGACCAAGTTTTAGCCGTCGAACGTTCCGGCGGTCGGGGCAGGCGCCTTGTGCGTTCTGGCCGGTCCGGGTCGGATGAGATGAGCGGACGGCTCACGAAAGTGTTGCAACGAAAGGCTTAGAAAATGCTTCGCAAAAAAGCCAACAGATTGACCGCCGGTCCACGATCCGCGGTCGCCTTTAACGCCCGGTCCGGCGACCTGGTCGACCGGCGCACCTTCTTGCGGCGGTCGGGTCTGGCTGCCGGTGGTGTGGCCGTCGCGGCCGGCGCCTCGACG